>WJJI01000022.1 GCA_014729795.1 Candidatus Moraniibacteriota bacterium | reverse complement strand
GTATGCGCCCGAAGTTTACGAGCCTTTAAGTAAAATTTTACAAATTTTAGAAAAGATAAAAAAAGCGAACAAAAAGGATAAGAAAACAAACGCAGATTTAGTAGATTTTTTTGAGCTCAAGGAAATGCAATCAACTCAAAAGCTTAACAATTCAAAAGATTTTGAGGAAATTGTACGCAGATACAGCGAAATCCCTAAAATCATGGTTGATTATGCGGTTATGGAAAAGATTAATCATAATCAGGTTTTGGTAATTAAAGGCGAGTTTGGCTGGAGCGACGTGGGCAACTGGAATGATTTACATAAAAAACTGGTTACCGCTAAAGACTCTAAGGGTAACTTGACCAACGCTAATTGGATTGGAATCGACACCACCCAAAGCTTGATTTACGCGAATCCAAAAAAAATGATCGCCACCATCGGTGTTGATGATATGGTGATTGTGGATACAAAAGACGCATTATTAGTTTGCCCAAAAGGTCGAGCTCAAGACGTGAAAAAGATTATTGAAAAGATCAAGAAAAATAAAAAGCGGCGGGAGTTTTTATAAGTTTAATTTAACAGATAATTTTTATAAATTTAGAAGCGGATTAGAAAAGTGATTTTTAACAATCGGAGAGATGGCTGAGTGGCTGAAAGCAGCGCCCTGCTAAGGCGTTGAGCCCGTAAGGGCTCCGAGGGTTCGAATCCCTCTCTCTCCGCAGCTAATATTGTTAGAGTTTTTAGGCACCAGCAAATGCTCAAAGCGTCAATCATTTATGTAAACCATGGAAGCGGCTCTTTGATAAAGCGAAATATCAAAAAAATCGCGGCGGACGGAAAAGCGGTTCAATTGGAAATTATTATTGTTGATAATGGAGAATTTGATAAAAACAATCAGAGAATAGAATTAAATGTAAGGTTTAGCCGGGAGACAATTAAGAAATTTGCCGATTTTAAAATAATAAAAAACAAAAAGAACTTTGGCTTTGCTAAAGCTTGCAATCTTGGAGCTAAATTGGCCCGGGCTCAAGTTTTGGTTTTTTTAAATCCGGATTGTTTTATTGATTGTCAAGCACTATTAGAATTAGCTAAATCAATTAAGATTAAGAAAAAAATTGTCGCGGCCGCGCCGATAATTTTAGAAAAACAAACTCAAAAAAAGCAAAAACACAGCTTTGCTGTAAAAAACAATTTCAGGGAAAAGCTTTTTAGCACAAGAATAAAAAAAATTGAACAGAAGCAGACCAATAAACATTATTTTAAGGTAAAAAAATTCCAGAAATTGGCTTTTGCTACCGGCGCATGTTTGGCGGTTGAAAAAAAGGCATTTAAACAAATTGGCGGTTTTGATGAAAAGTTTTTTTTGTATTTTGAAGACAAAGATTTATGTAACCGAATTAGAGAACAAAGCTGGATGATTGTTCAAAATAAAGCAATAGCGGCTTGTCATTGGCGAAAAAGCTCTGCTATAAAATGGAGCCTGAGGAAAAAGAGATATTATCAAGCGCAAAATCATTATTGGCGAAAATATTATCCTGGATATTTAGTAATGTTGTTAAAATTTTTAAGAACGCCAAAATATCTTAAACAAACTGTTTGGTCGGATTTAAGTTTTACTCAAGCAGGCAAACAAAACAAACAGGCAAGAAAGCTGTTTTTTGTGGGTTTAATATCAACAATATTCGGTATACTTTTGGGTTTTTTATGGCTGAAAACTTTGTTGGTCTTAATAGCGACCTGGATAGCTTTTTTTGTGTTTATAAAAAGCAGGGAGGCTTTTTTATTGTTTTTATTATTTTTGCCGGTTTTGCCGGCTTTGAATTTAGCTCAAGGCATTGACTTGGCCAGTAGTCGGATTTTGATTTTGTTAATGGCTTTAATTTGGTTGCTCAAGGGCATATTAACTAAAAAATTTATAATTCCTGTTAACCCAACCGCGATTTTTTTGAGCACTTTTTTCGTTTGGTCCGCTTTTTCTTTGGTTCACTCGCCTGTTTTTTCCTGGAGTTTAAGGAAGTTATTGGTTTTTTTGAGCATCTTTCCTTTGTTTTGGGTTACTTATGGTTTATTGGTGAAAAATAGATTTGGCTTTTGGCATAAAATCATGAAAACTGTAGCCGCGACCGGCGTGTTGCTAAGCTTGATCGGTTTGGGACAATTTTTTATTCAGTTTTTATTGGGCAAGGAAGCGGTAATGAATTTTTACGCTAAGGTGGCGGCGCCGATTTGGTGGGGGCAGACCTTTACTCAGGCGGTAGTGGAGAATCCGAGTTGGTTGGTAGCGGCTTTTGGTCAAGATTTAATGAGAGTAATTAGCGTTTTACCGGATCCGCACATGATGTGCTTTTTTTTAAGCTTTGCTTTACCAGCTCAGCTATATCAGTTGTTACCGGAATTGAAGCGGGAAAATATAAATGTTTTACAAAATAAACGCCTGAAGTTGTGGTTTTTGGCCATAACTATGAGCTTAAGTTGCTTGGGTTTGACCTTTTCCAGGGGAGGATATTTAGGGTTTCTTTTAGGGGTCGGCGTGATTGGTATTTTAGTTGGAATTAGAAAATTGGTAGTCAAGGCTGTTAAAGTAAAACAATCTAGCGGTTTTTTTTGTTTAAAAAAGATTAATGGACACAAAGAGGCGCTTAGTCGGCGTAAGTTGTTGGCTAAAGCGTTTAGGCCAGCCTTGTTTGGTTTATTGATTTTAGTTTTGATTATATATTTATTTTGGAGCCAAAATCCGATCGCTGCTAGACTATCCTCCTCTTTTGATGTTTACGAAGGCTCTAATCAAGGTAGAATTGAACTTTGGAGACAAGGGTGGGGTATATTTCTTGATAATTGGTTGGTCGGGGTCGGTTTGGGAGCTTTTGCTTATGAGGTAGATGCTACTTTAGCTTATAGAGACCCGGTTTACGCGCATAATCTATACCTGGAGTTTTTGATAGAATTAGGTTTACCCGGGCTTATTGTTTGGTTGGCAATCTGGTTTTTTTTGAGTCTGGCTTTGATAAGAAAATACTTAAGCGCCGGACGAATTGAATTTTTGATATTAATTTTGAGCCTGAGCTGGTTTGCCGGACATGCTTTTTTTGAAATGCCGATTTATTCACCGGTAATTTTGCCTTATTTGATGATTTATTTAGCCATGAGCAGCTGGTTGATTAAACAAACTTAAACCTTTGGACAAGTGGATTTGTTGAATTTGTTAATATTTTAACTTATATTAGGCTTTATTGGGCAACAGCCCCTTTAACAGAACCAACAAATTTTTGTCAGATTTTAAGCCATAGATTGAATAATTAAGCAGAAATTATGGAAAGTTTAAAAAAACAACAATTAAAGCTACCAAAAAGTCCGGGAGTTTATTTTTTTAAAAACAAAAAGGGACGGATTTTGTATATAGGGAAAGCAACGCTTTTGCGAACCAGGATTGCCGCTTATTTGAAGGATGATGTGGATATTAAGACCAAGCTTTTAATTGAAAACGCTACAAAAATTGATTTTCAGCAAACCGATACCGCTTTGGAAGCGCTTTTTCTGGAAGCGGAGCTGATAAAAAAACATCAGCCTTTTTATAATATTCGTCAAAAAGACGATAAAAGCAACGCTTATTTGGTAATAACCGATGAACAATTTCCCAGAATTGAGATAGCGCGTCCAACAACCTTGATTAAGCATAAAATAAAAAAAAGTTACGGGCCTTTTAGGAGCAAAAAAGAACTGGAACAGGCTTTAAAGATTTTAAGAAGAATTTTTCCTTATCATTCGGATAAAAATATGAACAGGCCTTGTTTTTACCATCAAATTGGTTTGTGTCCCGGCCCGTGCGCCGGGGCGATTACCGCAAAAGATTACCGTAAAAACATTAAAAATCTAAGTATAATTTTTGAAGGCGGGAAGAAACGAATTGTCGCCAAGCTTAAAAAGCAAATGCAAAAACACAGTAAAACCGAACAATATGAGAAGGCAGCGGGAATCAGAGACACTTTATTGGCTTTGGAAAATCACCGCGATATTGAGGCTGGTAAAGATTCTTTTAACTGGAAGGTGATAGAAGACGTGCCCAAGAGATTGGAGGCATATGATATATCAAATATTTCAGGGAAGTACGCAACCGGTTCCATGGTGGTTTTTACTTACGGTAGAGCCGATAAGACTCAGTATCGGAAGTTTAAGATTAGAAATTTCAATGATCCAAATGATCCCGGAATGATTAAGGAAATAATTGCACGAAGGTTAAACAATGACTGGGAAAGACCATCGGTGATTTTTATTGATGGGGGTTTGGGACAGTTAAGGGCGGTAACCGAAGTTTTAAAAGCCCGAAATTTAAAAATACCAGTGGTTTCAGCGGCCAAGGGCGCTGATCGTAAGGCTTTTCGAGTTTTTTCCACTAACAAGAAATTAAAAATTAATCGAGATTTATTAAAACAAGCCGCGCAAGAGGCGCATCGTTTTGCTATAGGATATCATAGAAAGCTGCGAGAGCGAGGCTTTTTAAAAAAATAATCGCCTCTCTGTATAAGATAAGGTTTTTAATGCCGGCAAGCAAACAAAAAAGCCCCGGTTGGGGCTTTAAAGAAAGCTTGTTGAGCTTTAAAATTAGCTAATAATCGCTAATATGTCTTCACTTTTTAGGATCAAATGTTCTTGGTTGTTGATTTTAATTTCGGTGCCGGAATATTTGGCAAAAATGATCTGATCTCCTTTTTTGACTTCGGGTTTTATTTTAACACCATCATCGTATTTGCCTTCTCCAACCGCGATTACTTCACCTTCTTGAGGTTTATCTTCGCTAGCGGTGTCCGGCAATACGATGCCGGAATCAGTAACCTTTTCTTCTTTTTTTAGTTTAACCAGCACGTTATCGGCTAGAGGTTTTACTTTTGTTGTGGGCATTGGTTTTTAGATGATTAATTGTTAGCAAGGACTGTTAGTAAATCTGAATAAGTCCTAATTAATATAGTGGCTAGAAAATATCTAGACTGGTTAGCCTAAAAATAATGTAACAGGTAAATTAGCACTCGTCAAGTAGGAGTGCTAATGAATCGCTAGCAAGCTTTGAAAATTTAATTGGAGAAGCCTGATTGATTCCGGCATTGTATGGCAAATTTTGGCAAAATAGTTTAGGATAATGAAACTGTGGTTTGAAAAACAAGCACGCAAAATCTTTTAAAGTTTAACCAGCATGATAAGATAAAGTTATGCAAGTTAATATTCGCAATTTTTGTATTATCGCGCATATTGATCATGGAAAGTCCACCTTGGCGGACCGGCTTTTAGAAGTTACCGACACAGTGGAGCAAAGGGAACTAAAAGAACAAACTCTTGACCAAATGGATCTTGAGCGAGAAAGAGGAATTACCATTAAATTACAACCGGTTAAGATCAATTATAATTATCAGGGGGTGAAATACGATTTAAATTTAATAGACACGCCCGGACATGTTGATTTTGCCTATGAGGTATCGCGTAGTCTGGCCGCGGTTGACGGGGCTATTTTATTAATTGACGCTACTCAGGGGATTCAAGCCCAAACCTTAGCCAATTTGTACATGGCGCTGAATCAAGATTTAGTGATAATTCCGGTAATCAATAAAATTGATTTACCAAATGCTCAGATTGAGCAGACCAAAAAAGCCATTTATGATTTACTAGGTGGATCCGAAGACATTTTATTGGTTTCAGGTAAAACCGGTCAAGGAGTAGATAAGTTACTGGAAGCGATTGTGGAAAAAGTTCCGGCGCCCAAGGGAGAGCCGGAAAAACCCAGCAGAGCTTTAATATTTGATTCCAATTACGATACCTATAAAGGCGTGGTGGCTTACGTGAGAGTGGTGGATGGAGAATTTAAACAAGGACAGGAAATTTATGTTGCCGGCACTAAAACACAAGCCGAAGTTTTAGAATTGGGTATTTTTAAACCCAAGCTTACAAAAAAACAAACTTTAAAAACCGGTCAAATCGGTTACATAGCCACAGGCTTGAAAGACGTGAAAAATTGTCGGGTGGGCGACACCTTAATGAGTTTGAACCAAAAAGAAAAAACCCGGCCTTTGAAAGGTTATCGAGAGGTAAAACCAATGGTTTTTGCCAGTTTTTACCCTAAAGACGCGGATCAATATAATTTATTGCGGGATGCTTTGGATAGGCTTTCTTTAAACGATGCCTCTTTTGTTTTTAAGCCGGAAAGCTCTAAAGCTTTAGGTCGAGGATTTCGTGGCGGTTTTTTGGGGCTACTACATTTGGAAATTATTCAGGAAAGACTTAAGCGGGAATTTAATCTGGATTTGGTTTTTACCGTACCCACGGTGAAGTATAAGTTAAAATTAAGAGCCAACAAACTGCCGAGTCATTTAAGCGAAAAGAAAACCGATGAAAAGGGACTGATAACCATTCATTCTCCTCAAGAGCTGCCTAACCCCGCAGTTATTGAGAAAATTTTTGAGCCATACGTGGAGTTAGAAATAATTTGCCTTAGCGACTATTTGGGTAATATTATGGAATATATGAGTAAAAAACGGTCAATTTACATTAAAACCGATTATTTGGACGCCAACCGAATTGTTTTGGTTTACGAGTTGCCTTTGCAAGAGGTTATTACCAATTTACACGATGCTTTAAAAACCGTGACCAAGGGTTACGCCTCCATTAATTACAAATTTACAGATTTTCGAGCTTATGACTTAGTTAGACTTGATTTTTTAATAGCCGGCGAGGCGAAGGAGGAGCTTGCCAGGATTGTTCCTCGGGAAAAAGCCAGAAGAATTGGCAAAGCCGTGCTGGAAAAACTAAAGGAACATTTGCCCAGACAGAACTTTGCCGTGGCTTTGCAAGCCGGAATTGGCGGAAAAGTAATTGCCAGAGAAAATATCAGCGCTTTGAAGAAGGACGTTTTAGCAAAACTATACGGAGGCGACAGAACACGTAAAGATAAGCTGTTAAAAAAACAAAAAAAGGGCAAAAAAAGAATGAAGGACTTTGGTCGAGTGGAGATACCCAGCAGCGCCTACATGAAAATTATGAAAGACTAAAATTCAAAAAGTAGGTCATGTTTAAATAGAATTCAATCAAACAAAATGCAAGCAAGCAAAAAGGAAAATTTAAAACAAGCCGCTAAACAGTTAAAGATAAAATTCGAGGAATTTTTACGAAAAAAAGACTTGGAGCAGCTATCAGAAAAGAGAAAATTTTTAGAGCAAACAAAACAAGCCATGAAAAAAAGCGAATTTTGGCAGGATGTTCAAGAAGCTCAGTCGCTTAGTCAGGAGGTGAAAAAAATTCAGGATGATTACGGAATATTATTGGATATGCAAGAGCGCTTAGTTGATTTTTTTGAGCTTGTGGATATTTCAAATGATGATAAAATGATAAAAGAAGCTGAAATGGAGTTAAGCGAACTACAAGAAATTTTGAAGCAAATACAAAAGAAATTTCAACAAGGTTATGAAAAGTATGATCAAGCTAACGCGGTGATGCAGATTACAGCTGGCGCAGGCGGGGTGGACGCGCAAGATTGGGCGGAGATGCTGATGAAAATGTATCTAAAATATGCCGCGAATCAAGAAATTGACACAGAGATTGTCTCGATGAGCAAGGGCTTGGAGGCCGGTATAAAATCAGTTACCATGAAATTTAAAGGCGATCGAGCTTATGGTTTGTTAAAACAAGAAAAAGGCATTCATAGGTTGGTTAGGTTATCGCCTTTTAACGCAAATAACTTAAGGCAAACTTCTTTTGCTTCCGTTGAAATTATTCCCGAGATTGCCAGAGAAGAGGTGGAAATCAAAGATAAAGATTTAAAAATCGACACTTACAGGGCTAGTGGCGCTGGCGGACAACATGTGAATACAACGGATTCGGCGGTAAGAATAACTCATCAACCTACTAATTTGGTAGTAACGTGCCAAAATCAAAGAAGTCAACTGCAAAACAAAGAAACCGCTTTGGAGATATTGAGAGGCAAGCTTTATTTATTAGCTCAGGAAAAAAAACAAGAGCACCAAGCAAAGTTAAAGGGAGAGCAGAAAAAAGTAGAATGGGGCAATCAAACAAGATCATACGTACTACATCCTTATAAAATGGTGAAAGACCATCGAACCGGGATCAAGAGCGCTCAAGTTGAAGCAGTGTTACAAGGAGATTTAGAATCGTTGCAAAAAACAATGGAGAAAGCACAATAAGGCTTTGGCGTTTGGTAAATTTTCAGGATTTGAAACAGTAAACCCCAGGAAAATAAAGCAATAAAGTGAATAATTTTTTTTAATTTTTCTTATGATTGAATATCGGGATGTAAGTAAAATCTATGGAGAAGATAACTTTGCCTTATTAGAGGTAAACATCGCGATTAATCCGGGCGAATTTGTTTCCATTGTAGGACAAAGCGGAACAGGCAAGTCTACTTTATTGAAATTATTAACCCTGGAAGAGCGATCCAGTGAAGGCAGGGTTATTTTTAATCGGGTGGATTTAGGAGAGATTACAAAAAAAGAACTGCCATACCATCGACGTAGAATCGGGGTGATTTTTCAAGATTTTAGGTTACTGCCTAAGAGGACCGCTTTTGAGAATGTGGCGTTTGCCCTGGAGGTGGCCGGCAAAAGCAACCGAGAAATTAGAAGAAGCGTGGCGCAGATACTAGAAATTGTGGGTTTAAGCGAAAAATTTCGGGCATATCCGGCAGAGCTTTCCGGTGGAGAGCAGCAGCGAGTGGCGATCGCAAGAGCTTTAGTGCATCATCCGGAAATATTGATCGCGGATGAACCCACGGGTAATTTGGATGTTATTAACACTCAAGAAATTATTGATTTGTTGTTGAAGATAAATGAACTTGGCACAACAATTATGCTGGCCACACATGACAAAGAGACCGTTAATAGAATCAGCAAACGAGTGATTGTAATGGATGAAGGTCGGGTTATCAGGGATCAAGTTCGAGGACGGTATATGATTTAAATTTGAAATCGCGCAGCTTGCCTAAAGCTATGAATTACGTGTTTGGTAAATATATAAAGAAAATCCCGCGGTTTTTGACCAGCCATACCGAATTCGCCTTTCAAAAATCCCGGTATTTTTTACAAAACTTTTCTAAACGCGTAAGTCATATAAACATTAAAGCACTGAATTAATGTGGAGATTAAGTTTTTTTAGAGCCGTAAAAGCAGGAATAAACAACTTTTTTCGTAATGGATGGTTAAGCGTTACAGCCATTAGCGTGATGGCTATGACTTTGTTGATTGTGAATTTTTTAGTTTTTTCAATCGCATTATCTAACATGATTTTGGAAGAAATTAGAGGGAAAATTGGAGTGAATATTTATTTAAAACAAGGCACAAGTCAAGAAAAAATTGATGAAATTATGCAAGATTTAGATGTGATGCCCGGAGTGATTGAAGTTACTTATACCAGCAGCGAAACAGCTATGGAAAATTTTCGCGAGAAAACCAAAAACAACAAGATAATCCAAGAATCTTTAGATGAGCTTAAAGATAATCCCTTGGAAGATTATTTGAGCATCAGGGTTAATGACCCTAAAAAATACGATATTATTGAAAGTGAGATTATAACCGGAGTTAATAAAGAGCACATTTCCAAGGTGGATTACTCGGAACACAAAACCGAGATTGAAAATCTAGATAAAATTATTGGAGCAATTAAAAAAGGCGGGGCGATTTTAGTTTTGGTTTTTATCATAATTTCAGTATTGGTGATTTTAAATTCAATTCGTTTAACAATGTACACCTATAAAACAGAGATTGAAATTATGAAATTGGTGGGAGCTAATTATTGGTTTATAAAAGCTCCGTTTATTACCGAGGGAGCTTTGTATGGTTTTTTCGCATCCATATTGGTTGCTCTGGCTTGGTATCCCTTGGTGATTATTTTAACGCCAAGCTTTGACAGTTTTGGAGCCAGCATTAATCCGATCGAAGTATTAAACAACAACATAGTAGTAGCTTTATTTTTGCAGATCGTACTTGGATTGAGCTTGGGAGTAACTAGTAGTTATATTGCCATTAGAAGATACTTAAGACTCTAGCGGACTTCTTTACAATTCGATTTGGAATTAATAAGATACAAACAGCATATTTAATGGAAAATCATGTTTGAACAAATAATACCCCCGGCCTTAATGATTTTGTCAGCGGCTTTGATTTTGTATTTGTTTGGTCGGAAAGTACCAGATACTATCAAAAATTTGGGTAAAGCCAAACAAGGAGAAGAACAAGAAGGCTTTGATGTGAAAGAAGCTAAAGAGAAATTCGGTAATTTTTTGGAAAAGTTTTTAAGACGATTAAAAATTATTATTTTAAAAAGCGACGCCAAATTGATGCAGGCGATAAAAACGCTGCAGGATAAGAAAAAACAAAGAATACAGCTGGAGGAGGCGAAAAAAAAGGAAATTGAAGAGGAGCAGCGAAAAATTGAGCAGGCTAACAAAGCAGAACAGAATAAAGTTGAAAAAGTAAAGCAAGAACCGTCAACTCAACCGCAGAAAGAAACGACTCCGCTAACCGCCGCCAAAACAACCGAAGAGGAATTAGCAACCGAAGAAACAGACGAAGAGCAAGTCGAGGAGTCGAAGGGTTTTTTTAGCAAATTTAAGAATCGGTTTAAAAAGAGCGATTCCGATCAACAGAAACAGGAAGTTAGTCAGGAAAAAATGGATAAATTGAAGCAGGATATTGAGGAATTAGAGGCCATGGAACAGGGAACTGAAGAAAAAGAAGAAAAGAAAAAAACGCCTTTGATGGAAAAAATGAACGAGATCCGACAAAAATTAACCGGAATGGGCAGTGAAGCAGAACAACGCTCGCAAGAAGATCAAGCAGTGGCTCGCAAAACCAAAAGCAAGAAAGCGAAGCAGGGATTTGATTTGGATGAAGCTCGGCGAGTAATGTTTGAGAGACAGGAAGAGGTTTTAATAAAAAGAATATCCAATGATCCCGGAGATGACAAGAATTACGTTGAGTTGGGTAAGCTGTACATAAAAGCAGATAATGTTGAAGATGCAATCGCGTCTTTTAATCAAGCGTTGAAAATTAACAGAGGCAACATCACGGCTAAAAAATTTTTAAAGCAAATCAAGAATGAATTAGGCTAGGTTTGATGGCGCCGATGTAGCTCAGTTGGTAGAGCAACACCATGGTAAGGTGTAGGCCCGCGGTTCAAGTCCGCGCATCGGCTCAGGTTTTTAGATAGAACTTGAGTTTATTAAGTTTTTGTGCTACTTTAGGACACTAGTGTTTAAATCTTATATGATTTACGCATTTGGTAAATTTTAGACAAGATCCCGGGATTTTAACTAATTTATCCCGAACACGCCTGACAAAAATTTCCTAAATGCGTAAGTCGTATTTTAAATAATAACTTGAATAATTATTTTATAAATGAACAAAACCCAAGCAGAATCAACCGAAGAAAAAAAGACCATTGCCAAGACTAAGACCACCGCCAAGACTGAAGATCAAGCCAAAGCTAAAAAACAAGACGCGGAAACAGCGGAAACGCAAGTGGCGGTAAAGGAGTCCAAAGAAAATTCTATCGCAAAACAGTTTAAAAAGATTATCCAAAATTATCAGGAGCAGGAGTTAAGTTATGAGGAAATGTTAGAAGCGGGTATGCATTTTGGTCATCAAAAATCCAAATGGAACTCTAAAATGAGAGAAAATATTTTGCTTGTTAAGCAAGGCATTCATATAATTAATTTGGAAAAAACCAAACCAGCTTTGAATAGAGCGATAAATTTTTTGAAAACAGTTTTAGATAACAATGGAACAATTTTGTTTGTAAGCACCAAAAAACAAACAAAGGATTTGATTCAAGAGATGGCCCGGTATTGTGAAATGCCTTATATTGTTGAGCGTTGGATCGGCGGGGTTTTGACTAATTTTGAAACCATTAGAAAAAGAGTTGACAAATTAATGATGGTGGAAGACCTGCAGGCAAAAGGAGAGCTGAAAAAATACACCAAGAAAGAACAAGCTAAATTTAAGGAAAAACTGGAGAAATTTAATAAAAAAATGGGCGGAATTAAGCAGATGAAGCAGTTGCCGGATGCAGTTTTTGTGGTTGATTTAGTGGCAGATGATCTGGCGGTTAAAGAAGCCAAAAGAATGGGAATTCCAGTGGTGGGTTTTGCTGATACAAACACAGATCCGCAAGCGGCTGATATCGCGATTCCGGCTAATGATGATGCCTTGAAGGCTTTAAAATTATCTTTAGGCTATATTGCGGCCAAGATAAAATAATTTATAAATAAAAAAAATGAGCGTTGATTTAAAACAAATAAGTGAATTAAGAGAAAAGACCGGGGTGAGTATTATGAAATGTAAAGAAGCGTTAAAAGCAGCGGATGGCGATATGGAAAAAGCCATATTGGAATTGCGCAAACAAGGCGAAGCCAGCGCGGCAAAAAAATCAGATCGGACGGCCAAGGAAGGGGTAGTCGCTAGCTATATTCATCATAATGGTAAAATTGGAGCCATGGTAAAGCTATATTGCGAAACCGATTTCGTGGCCAGAAACGAGGATTTTTTAGCTTTAGGTAATGATATTGCCATGCAAATAGCGGCTTCCGATCCTAAATATTTAGATCCGGAGCAAATACCCGAAGATGATTTAAAACAAGAAGAGGAAGTGCTGCGGCAAGCTTTTAAAAAAGAGAACAAACACGAAGAAGTGATTGAAAAAATTATTCAAGGCAAACTGAAAAAGCATAAGGAGGAAAACTCTCTTTTAAAACAACCTTATGTGAAAAATTCAGAGATTACCATTGAACAATTATTAACCGAAAGAGTGGCAAAATTGGGAGAAAATATAAAAATCGGAGAGTTTATTCGGTTTGAAATATAATTTTGAACGAAGTTGCGATTTACGATTTTGTAATTGCTATTACTTAAAATAAACACAATGAAAGACAAGAATAAATATACATCTGAACAGATTCAAGTTTTAGAAGGATTGGAACCGGTAAGAAAGCGACCAGGCATGTATATTGGAGGAACAGGCTTGGAAGGGCTACATCATTTATTATGGGAAGTGGTGAATAATTCAATTGATGAAGCCATGGCCGGGGTTTGCAATAACATCGAGGTAGCTTTACTGCCCGATGAACAGATAAAAGTGGAGGATAATGGTCGAGGTATTCCGGTGGAGATTCATGAAAAAACCAAGAAATCAACCCTGGAAACGGTTATGACTATGTTACACGCTGGCGGTAAATTTGGAGGTGATGGTTATAAGGTTTCGGGCGGTTTGCATGGAGTTGGTGTTTCCGCGGTCAATGCCTTGAGTAAATGGATGAGAGTAGAGGTTAAGCGTGACGGCGAGCTTTGGCTGCAAGAATATCAAAGAGGCGCGCCTAAAGAAAAGGTGAAAAAAATTGGAGAAGCCAAAGGTCATGGCACAACCGTAATATTTGAACCAGATCCGGATATTTTTCCGGAAATTAAGTGGAACAAAAAAACAATTTATAGCTACCTACGTCAGCAGGCTTATCTAACCAAAGGAACGCGGATCAAAGTAGTGGATAAGAGAACCGAATTAAACGTAAAAGATTACCAAGGCAAATCATATGAATTTTACTTTGATGGCGGAGTGGTTTCATACGTTGAGCATTTGAATGAAAACAAGGATATTGTAAACGAAGCGCCGGTCTATATTCAAAAAGAAATAGAAGAGGCGGATACATATGTGGAAGTGGCTTTGCAATATAATCAAGATTATAAGGAAAAAATTCAGGCTTTTACTAATAATATTTATAATCCCGGCGGAGGAACTCATGTTGCCGGTTTTCGTATGGCGTTAACTCGTTCTTTAAATGATTATGCCAAACAGCAAGGTATTATTAAGAATAAAGAAGATACTTTAACCGCCGAGGATTTGCAGGAAGGCTTGAGCGCGGTGATTTCGGTAAAAATGGCCAAATCGCCTCAATTTGAAGGTCAAACCAAGGACAAGCTGGGCAATCCCGAAGTCAAGGGCTTGGTTTTTAGCGTGGTGAAAGAAGGCTTGGGTTATTATTTAGCGGAAAATCCAAATGACGCTAAAAAAATAATCGGAAAATGTTTGCTTTCCGCCAAGGCAAGAAAAGCAGCAAAAGCGGCCCGGGAGTCAATAATTCGTAAAGGCGCTTTGGACGGTATGTCACTGCCAGGCAAATTGGCGGATTGTTCAAGTCGGAAAGCTGAAGAATGTGAAATATTTATTGTCGAGGGTGATTCGGCGGGTGGTTCGGCCAAACAAGCTCGTAATCGTCGGTTTCAAGCAATATTGCCGGTTTTTGGCAAAATGTTAAACGTGGAAAAATCCAGACTTGATAAGGTGATTAAAAACGATAAGTTTCAGCCTTTAATTATTGCTTTGGGAACCGGAATAGACGAGACGTTTGATATTGAAAAGTTGCGATACTCAAAAATTATTTTAATGTCCGACGCAGACGTGGACGGAGCGCATATTCGGACCTTGATGTTGACCTTTTTTTATCGTTATTTTAAAGAGTTAATTTTAAATGGAAATATTTATATAGCTCAACCTCCGCTTTATCGAGTGCAGAAAGGCAAGAGAATAGAGTATGCTTATAACGAGGAAGATTTAAAAAAATTGGCGATAACCATGACCACCGGACAAGAAAACAAAACAGAAACCCGACAAAAAACTGAAAAAGATTCTTTACCAGAAAACCAAACAAGCAAGGAAGCCGAATCGGATAAAAAAGAAGAAATCAGACAAGCCTTAGAAGAAACCGATCCGGAAGAACTACAGAAAATTATTAAAGAAAAAGCAGGAACCGGCTTGACCGTTTCTAGATTTAAGGGTTTGGGGGAAATGAATCCAGAACAGCTTTGGGAGACCACAATGGATCCAAAGACAAGAAATTTATTACAGGTAACCATTGAAGATGCCGAGGAATCAGACCGAATCTTTAATGTTTTAATGGGTAACGAAGTTGCGCCCAGGAGAAAGTTTATTCAAGCTTACGCAAGCAGCGTGGAGAATCTGGATGTATGATTTTAATTGAGCAGATAAGCAAACTTTTGAATTGAATTTATATTACTTTGAAAAGTAACCAACAAATCGACTAAGAGAGATTTAAATAAATAATATGGTTCAAAATCAAACAGAGGCAATAATTTATATTTTATCTTGGCTAACCGGCGCTTTTGGTTTTATTGGTTTTTGTTTAATGCTACAAGGATTTTTAACCTGGTTGACTTCCGGAGGCGAGGAATTTACTTTAAGAAATAGTCGGAAAATGATGCTGATAGCCGGTTTTTTAATCGGGACGTCTTTGATTGTTTGTTATTTTGCTTGGAGCTTAGGTTAAATTTTTTATATAAGACTTATTAGGATATATTATTAACATAAGAAAATGATTAAAAAAGCCATTTTTCTAGTAGCCGGTTTTGGAACCAGATTTTTGCCGGCGACTAAAAGTATGCCCAAAGAAATGTTGCCGGTGGTGGATAAGCCCATAGTTCAGTATTTGGTTGAGGAAACGGTGAACGCCGGGATAGAAGAAATTATTTTTGTAACCGGACGGGGAAAGCGCTCAATTGAGGATCATTTTGATAAATCTTTTGAGCTGGAATATAACTTGGTGGAAAAAAATAAACATAAATATTTAGAAGATGTAAAAAAGATATCCAATTTGGCAAAATTTGCTTACGTGCGCCAGCCTGAACCCAAAGGCGATGGAGACGCTTTATTGCAAGCGCGACACCTAGTTGGCGATGAGCCGGTAGCCGTGTTGTTTGGAGATGATATTATTGATTCGGAGGTGCCGGCGATTAAACAACTGATGGATGTTTATGAAAAATACAAAGACCCGGTAGTGTGTTTGGAGGAAGTGCCGGCAAGGGCGGTTTCTCAATATGGAATCGTGGGCGGGGTGCGGTTAGGAGAAAGAGTTTATGAAATAAATCAATTTGTGGAGAAGCCTTCACAATCAGAAGCGCCTTCCAATTTGGGAGTGGTGGGTAAATACATAATAACACCCGAGGTTTTTGACGCGATAGCTCAGGGCGAGCTTTCTCAAGGTGGAGAATTACGATTGGCCGATGGATTTACCAAATTAATTGAAAAAAAACCAATTTATGGATGTGTTTTTGAAGGGCGGCGGTTTGACTGTGGATCGAAAATTGGTTTTTTAAAAGCAACGGTTGAATTTGGTTTGAAACATGAAGAAACCAAACAAGAGTTTGGCAGATATTTGCGAGAATTAGATGTCGGGAGGACAGAGGTGTAGTTGGACGGTTTTTTATTAATAAATTTGATAAAGTGGAAACAGGAGATGTTCAAAAAAAACTTAGGGATAATTTTGATGGACATTGGTTTGAATTAGAAAGCGAGCGAGAAAAAGTTGAGGAAAAGAAGGATGGACTTGATGTAGAAATAGAAGAATTTGAAGAATTAATAAAATACTATGAAACAGAAATTCAAAAATTAAGAGAATTATATGAAAAAACCGCCTTGAACGATTATGTAAGATTATCCGTGATTGTAAATATATTACCTAACGATAAATTATTTGAGGAGCTAAGGAATGAATTGTTTTTTGAACTGGAAGTGAGCCGAACACCGGGTAATTCAGCTGATGATCAGGTTAAGGATAGAAAAGAAGAAACGGTAGGCAGAAAAATGATTTTTATTAGACACGATATCTTGAAACCATTAGGAATCAGCCTTTTTTCACAAGAATCAATCGGCAAAATAATAAGTCGATTTACGGGTACTAAATTAGAAAATGAAAAAAGATTGGATATATTAATGAAAAAAATACAAGAGCTTAAAAGCAAAAACAATAATGGCGCTAATGATTTAGAAATACATAAAACAGAAAAACTTGTGAAAGCCGCGGAAATTTTAAGAAACTTGAGCTATGCTAGATTAGCCCAAAATTGGCTTAATGATATAATAGGTCCAAATTTAATCGAGAGCGTGTTTGATGATTACAGAAAACAAGAATCTATGAAGCTGAGAGAATTAAATAGGGTTCATATTAGAACGGATAGTAAATTACTGGATTTGGATCCAGAAAAAATTAAATTAAACAAGGGGCCAGATAATGGCGCTAATGAAATGCTCTTGGAAAGATTTAATTTTTTGACAACATTTTCGCCCCTTGAGCTCAAGGCGATTGTAAACAATGATGTAAGTTTGGCAAATTATTATGTTTGTGTTTTTGCTCGTATAGCAGTTTTGTTTTCCGATCAAGCGGACGAGGCATTATATGTTGTTAATAGTGAAAATTGGGAAGAAACATTGAAACTTCATGACACTAGAGCTAAGCTAATAAAAGCCGGAGCAATAACAATAAGAAACACTGATGATTGGAAGCAAAGGCTGCAAACCTTAATTGAAAATATTAATCTTAGATTGGTTATATCAAAATTACCTCAAGATACAAAGCGTTATGATTGGTCAAAAGAAATCGAAGGAGATAAAGAAAAATGGATTGAAAATACTAGACACGCAATTTTTAAAGCTCATCCCTATTTGTATTTATTGATGGTTCAGTGTAATTATCAAGCAGCTAAGGAATATTTGATTGATTGGGGCACAGGGATTTTTTACTCAGATAAAGATATTGGTTTACAAGTGCCAACAACTATAGTTCAAAAAAAGAAAGAAATTTTTAATAACAATAAAGAAGCCTTAGAAGCATTGTTTCAGGAATTAACTTGGAATGAAGCTGATATTGAAGAATTTAACAAAAGAAAGAAAACGAAAAAGAAAAAGAATTATAAAGGAAAACAATTTTCCCTAGAATGATAATATATTTAGAGTAGGTTTTTTAATGGATTTTTTTGCTAAAATTAAAAATGTTTATGAAGATGATAGTATTTTAGTAATTGATAAACCAGCCGGTTTGCAGGTACATCCGGATAATCGAAATCTGAGCGGGACTTTAAAGGATTGGTTTATTGAGCGCTATCCACAAACAATCCGGGTTGGCGAAAGCAGACAAAGACCCGGAATTGTTCATCGTTTAGATCGGGAAACCAGCGGTTTAATGCTTTTGGTGAAAAATCAACCGGCTTTTGAGTATTATAAAGAGTTGTTTCAAAAAAGGCAGATAAAAAAAGTTTATTGGGCTTTGGTTTATGGTATAATGAAAAAAACAAAGGGGCGAATAACCAAAAAGATCGGCATAAGTTTAAATAATAAGGTTAAAAGAGCAGTGGAGCCTTATGCCAAGAATTTAAAAACCGCTCAAACCGATTATCAGGTGGTTGATAATCGAGAAAATACCGATTTGAACCCAAATTTACCGGGTTTTAGTTTGGTTGAGGTTCGGCCGAAAACCGGACGCACACATCAAATCAGGATGCATTTAAAATCGATCGGACATCCAATTGTGGGGGATAATTTGTATGAATTTAAACGCTTGAAAAGACCAAAAACATTTAACAGGTTGGGTTTATGGGCAAAGAAATTGGAATTTTTAGATCAACATGGGGAAAACAGGAGCTTTGAGCTTTCAATTGATAGAGGAGTTTTGATGAACGGTTTTGAGTAAAATTATTATATTAAAAAATGAGAAAAAAAATATCCGTAATAACCCTGATTTTAAGCTGTTGTTTTGGTTTGATTAATTCTAGCCAAGCAAGTCAAGTTGGATCTAATATGGTTAACAAAACTCCGATTCAGGAAGTAAGCTCAATTCCAAAAATAACCGAGACTCGGGGTTTGATTCGGAATTTTGAGGCGCAAGCTCAAATAAGCCCGGACGCTTCGGTTTTGATTACTGAAAAAATCCGTTATGATTTTGGAGACTATAATCGTCATGGAATATACCGAACCATTCCCGTAGAATATAAAATTGAAAAAACACAAGCCCAAGTTTCTAAAAATGTTCAACTGGAAAGTCTTTTTACTGATAAATACAAGGTAATTATTGATAATATTAAGGTAACAGATGAGATCGGGCAAAGATATAATTTTGCTAAGTCTTATAAGAAAGGCGAAGGAGGCGCAAAATATTTGAAGATTAAAATTGGCGATAAAGATAAATATGTGACTGGCGAGCGTAATTATATAATTAGTTATCGGATAAGAAAAGCCATCAGTTTTTTTAAGAAACAGGATGAGTTTTATTGGAATGTGACCGGAGATGAATGGCGGGAGTATATTTTGCAAGCAAGCATGCGGATAAACCTACCCGAAGGAGCAGACGAACAAGGAGCGCAAGCGGTTTGTTTTACCGGGACAAGGGGCTCAAAAGAACAAGATTGTGTTATTGAAAAAAAGAATGATCGTATACATTATAGTTTAGCTCCGGGACAAGTATTGAAAACCAACCAGGGTTTTACTGTAGTGGCTGGTTGGGAAAAGGGCTTTGTGAATCCGCCCAGTATGTTTCAGCAGCTAATTTGGATTTTAAGTCAAAATATTGGAGTGATTATTGGAGTTTTAGTTTTGTTAGCCTCGGTGTTCGGGATTGTTTTTATGTGGTATCAAAAAGGTCGAGATCCAGAAGGGGATGGCACTATTATTGCCAGATATCAAGAACCTAAAGGCATGACCCCTCAAGAAATGGGAACCATTATAGATGAACGGGTGGATCAAGTAGAGATAGCTTCCATGATAATTAATTTAGCGGTTAAAGGTTATTTAAAAATCAAAGAATTAAAACAAAACAGTTTAATGAAGTTTTTTTCCGGCAAGGATTATGAATTAATTAAGTTAAAACAAGCAGGAAATGAATTAAAGGACTATGAACTCTATTTTTTATCAAGTTTGTTCGGGAATAAAGACAGAGTAAAAATATCCGAACTTAAAAACAAGTTTTATAAGCATTTGCCTAAAATAAAGCAGCAGATTTATGATCAAGTGGTGGCGGATAAGTACTTTGATAAAGATCCCAGCAAAACTAGAATTAAATTTATAGGTTTGGGCGCGGTTCTGGCAATTTTTGGGGTAATTTTCGCGATCACCGTTTTTAAAAGCATTGTTTTTGGGTTTTTGTTGGGCATAAGCGGAGTTTTGTGGATGATTTTTAGCGGAATAATGCCAAGAAAGACCAAGCAAGGGGTAAAAATGAAAGAGCATGCTTTGGGTTTAAAAGAGTATTTACAGGTGGCGGAAGCGGATCGATTAAAGTTTCACAACGCGCCCGAGAAAAAACCTGAGATTTTTGAAAAATTATTACCTTTTGCCATGATTTTTAAGGTGGAACGGCAATGGGCCCAACAGTTTAAAGATATTTATCAAAACCGACAACCGAGTTGGTATGAAGGTCAAGATAGAGCCGCATTTAATAGCGTTGCTTTAGTGCATAGCTTGGGAGCGTTTCAAAAAACCTCTAACGCGACAATGGCTAGTTCGCCTTCTTCAAGCGCTGGTTCCGGTGGTTCGGGATTTTCCGGCGGTTCCTCGGGTGGCGGTTTTGGCGGCGGAGGCGGGGGAAGTTGGTAATAATGCTTTTGTTTTGAGGATTTTTAGAAACCTAAACATATCGGCTCTTTAAATTATTCAAGAACGGGCTGAATTTGGTCTTTGAACAACAGAGCTTGTCAGAGAAAAGTTTTTAGAAAACCGTTAAGAAACATGGCGCCAAAGCAAAGATATACGTAAATTATAAGCAGCGTAACTTTACTTAAAGCGGACATCATGTCATTATAACTTGTTTTGTTCAAGATAATTATTAATTATTTAACATGAAACCAGAAACAATAGCTTTACATGGGGGAAACGAGCACACTAATTATGGCGAGCATATTTTCCCGATTTTTCAGAATTCTACTTATGTTTTTAAGGATGTTGACCAGGGGGCAAATCGTTTTGCCGGAAAGGAAAAAGGATATGTTTATGGTCGTCTCGGTCATCCAAATGCGGATATTTTGATTAAGAGAATCGCGCTTTTAGAGGAAGCAGAGACCGGCCAGATTTATCCGACTGGCATGGCGGCGATTAGTACAATTTTGTTGGCAATTTTAAAAAAAGGAGATCATTTAATTACAGATTCGATTATTTATGGTTGTACCGACAGTTTATTCCGTAGCGTGTTTCCTCGTTATGGCATTAAAGTGTCTTTTATTGACACAACCGATGAGCAGGAATTAAAGCAGGCTTTAACCAAAGAAACCAAAGCAATATTTTTGGAAACTCCAGCAAACCCGACCATGAAGGAGGTTGATATTGAAAAAGTAAGCGAGATTTGTCGTGGTTATAATTCGGAAATTAAAATAATGGTTGATAATACTTTTGCTACGCCTATTTATCAAAAACCAATCAAGCTGGGAGCGGATATAAGCATGCACAGTTGCACTAAATTTATAAATGGCCATGGCGATGTAGTGGCAGGAGCTGCGGTTTTTAATCAAGAAATGGCTGAGCAGGTACAAAGAATGCAAGTAGATCTAGGAACGGCCACCAGTCCTTTTGATTGTTGGTTGATGCTGAGGGGCTTAAAAACATTGCCGGTTAGAATGGAACGACACACAAAAAACGCTAAACAGGTTGTCGATTTTTTAAGGCAACATCCAAAAGTAGAAAAAGTAAATTATCCAGGATATTCGGGTTTGTTAAGTTTTGAGCTAACAAGTGGTTTTCACGGCGGAAAACATTTGATGAATAACGTGAAACTAGCTACTCTAGCTGTTAGCTTGGGCTATGTTGATACCTTGATTCAACATCCAGCAAGCATGACTCACGCAGTGATACCAAAAGAACAACGAGAAAAAATCGGCATAACCGATGGCTTGGTAAGATTATCTGTTGGCTTGGAAGCGGCAGAAGATATTATTAATGATTTGAAGCAGTCACTAGACAAGACTTAAAGCGTTTTAAATTTTTTTATATTTCTATAATATACGCGTTTAATAAATTTTTAGAGAAAGTTCTGCGGCTTTTGACTACGTATACGGAATATGCCTTTTAAAAATGCTTCGATTTTTCATAAAATTTTCCTAAGAATGTAAGTTATAATTCAATTAAGTGCGATTGATTACCTTGGTCATTGTCACGAAATTTTGTACTGTCCGAGACTTTGAAATACCACTCCCATTGGTGTTGCTTAAGTTCATTTTCGATTAAGCGGACAATTCCGTATCTATTATTTTCGTAAAATTTGGTTTGATCTTCAATTTTAATATAACCCTTTTTTTCTCTATATCTTACCTCCAGGCCACTTTTTTCATTATCTCTAAAAGTGCAGTCTTTAATAAATATTTTGCTATTATCAATAGTTAAACGGAGCCCAAGACCTTGATTGTCCTTAAAGCCAATGTCTTTAAAAGTTCCTTTTGAACCAGGACGAACCTCCGCTCCATCGCGACGATTGTCTCTGATTAAGGTGTCTTCAATATAAAATTTGGATTTTTCTGCGTATAAACCATTCCAATTATTGTTTATTAATTTGGATTTATGGATACTAACTTGATATTTATCTTTAATATCTTCAGATTCTTTGACGTTAACTCCATCACGATTATTATCCCGGACAATTACATCCCATAACAAGACTCTGGATTTGCTTTTAACCTTAATGCCGTTTTTACCCCCTTTAACCGTTACATGATGAAGTTTAGTTTTATGGTCCATGATGATGACATTTTCATAATTATTATTACCATCAATAATAACTTCATTAGCTCCGCTCCCGGAAACGTGAACGCCTTCTTTGATCCGGAGGTTGTTTTCTTGATAATAGCCACTTCTGATATAGACTTTTTTACAGTTACAAAAGCGATCAGCTTGCTTTAAGGCATGACTAATTTTTTGAAAGGGGTTTTGGCTGCTTCCATCCATAATGCCGGTAGCATCATCATCTACGTAAAATCGGCATTGATATTCTTGGTTTTGATTATTTGGTTTTGAATCAGAATCGGAGTTGGAACAGACTGCTCCTTGGGCTGAGTAAAAAAGAATAAGCAGGAAAAAAACTACAAAAATTAATACACAAGTGGTTTTAAACCAAAGGCTATGCTTGTTGACTTGAAACAACATACGATGAATTAACTGTTAATTTAATTTTGAAGTGCACCACTCATGTAAAATAAAGTTAATAAATTTTTAACTAAATTTTAATGAGTAAAAAATATAAGCACTTCAAGAAATCGGATAGATTGGAAATCTCCATCCTATT
>WJJI01000021.1 GCA_014729795.1 Candidatus Moraniibacteriota bacterium | reverse complement strand
TTAAAAACAATAAAGATAAAACAATAATTAATTCGATTATCTTTTTAGATTTAATCATTTTTGCAAACACGACCTTATTAAAGATAATTAAACAAATTCTACCAATAAATGAAAAAGATTATAATCATCGGAGCAGGCCCCGCCGGAATCGCAACTGCTTTTATGTTAACCAAGAGTCAAAAAAAACTAATGATTATTGAAAAACAAAAAGAAGTGGGTGGATTTTCTAAAACTTTAAAATTTATACGGAATAATGATTTATACAGAACTGACATAGGACCACATAGGTTCTTTTCAAGAGATAATCGTATTACAAATCTTATAAAAAATATTATAAAAAATGATAAAATACTGGTAAATAGGTACACTAGGCAATTAATACAAGGGAAATTTTATAAATACCCCATAAAACCAATAAATGCTTTTTTAAACATTGGTTTTTATAAATCAATAATTTTTATTTTATCTTACCTAAACGCTCAATTAGAATATAAAATCCTCGGAAAAAAAATTAAAAATTTTGAAGATTACATTATCGCTAATTTTGGAAAAAAGCTTGGTGATTTTAACATGTTAAATTACACAGAAAAAATTTGGGGGATTCCCTGCAAAAAATTACATTTTGATTGGGCAAATCAGAGAATAAAAGGTTTGAATTTATTAACTCTTCTTAAACAATCCTTTAAACTAACAAACAATAACCCCAAAACATTAATCGATCACTTTTTCTATCCAAAACATGGAACCGGGCAAATATATAGCAAGATGCTTCAAATTGTTTCAAGTGCTGGAAGCCGGATAAGCACCAATAGTTTTCCTATTAAAATTATTCATGAAGATAACAAAATTAATAAAATTATTTTAAATGTTAAGGGAAGGAAAAAAAGGGTAAAGGTCTTGAATCTTATAAGCTCAATGCCAATAAATGATTTTTTAAAAATTCTTGATCCTTTGCCGCCTAAAAAAGTCTTACAAAAAGTAAAAAAATTAAAATGGAGAGCTCAGGTTTATCTATTTTTAATGATTAACAAGGACCAAATAACCAAAGATAACTGGATCTATATTCCTGATAAAAAAATTCCTTTTGCAAGAATTTCGGAAATGAAGAATTTTAGTAAGTCTATGTCTCCAAAAGGAAAAACTTCCTTATTTATTGAATTTTTTGTAGATAAAGGCGATAAAATATGGAATATGGATAAAGACATATTATTTAAAAAAACAATAAAACACCTTGAGGATCTAAAGTTAGTTAACAAAAAAGATGTTTTAGATTATTATAAATTAAGCTTTGATAAAGTTTACCCGATTTATGATATCAGCTATAAAAAAAATTTAAAGTATATTAAAAAATACTTGGATAGATTTGACAATTTATCTTACATCGGAAGGCCTGGAAGATTTAGATACACAAATCAAGATCATAGCATTAAAATGGGGTTATTGGCTGCTAAGGGTATAATTGAAAATAAAAAAATAGATTTTGATGAAATTGGCAATGAAAAAGAATATTATGAAAAAGGTAATATTGATGGTTAATTAAATAATATAGATTAATAATGCCTAACAAATGAGAATAAAACATATTATCATTACCGGAAGTAGCGGCATGATTGGCACTTATTTAATGGAAGAACTGCTAAGAAAAAAATATAATGTTATTGGGGTTGATAAAGAAAAAAACAAATGGAATATAGATCTAAATAAAAAAACAATTAGACTTGATTTAAAAAATAAAAAACATGTTTTAAAAAAGTTACCAAAAAAAATTGATTTAGTAATCCACCTTGCTGCAAATGCTAGGGTTTACAATTTAGTTAAAGATCCAAGCTTGGCAAGAGATAACTTGGAAATAATATTTAATATTTTAGAATATGTAAGGCTTAATAACATTAAAAGATTTATTTTTTCTTCATCCAGAGAAGTTTATGGTAACTCAAGAATAATTACCCATAAAGAAAAAGAGGTTCATTTAGATCTTTGTGAGAGTCCATACACCGCCTCAAAAATTGGAGGCGAGGCTCTTGTCCATTCCTATGCTCAATGTTTTAATCTTAACTATATTATTGTTCGGTTATCAAATGTTTTTGGATGCTATGATGATAGCGACAGGGTAATGCCTTTATTCATTAATCAATGCATAAAAAATAAAGATCTTAATATTTTTGGTAAGGGCAAAGTGCTTGATTTTACTTATATTCATGACTGTGTCTCTGGAATAATCAAGTGTATTAATAATTTTAATAAAGCAAAGAATGATATATATAATTTAGCCTTTGGCAAAGGTAATTCGATTTTAAAGGTTGCAAATATTATTCGTAAAGAATTAAATTCTAAAAGCAAAATTAGAATTAAAAAAAATAGAACCGGTGAAGTTGTTAGATACATTGCCAATATTGACAAAGCAAAAAGAAAACTGGGATATTCGCCAAAACATACCATTGAACAAGGCGTAAAAAAAACCGTTCATTGGTATTTAAACAATATGCATTAATCATTTTTATTGAACTTGCGCGCCTAAAAAAATTTGTGAAAATTTTTTACAGTGCGATGAACACTAGCAGTTAAAAAATTCAAATGATCTCACAAATTCACCGAACTCATAAATCATAAATATATTACACTATGTTTAAAGAAGATTTTCAAACTCCTGAACCAAACCCACCCGATAGTGAAACTTCTCCCCACCAAACGAAAGGGGAAGGGAAAGGAGGAGAGAAAAGGAAAAAAAGACAAGACAAACAAAGAACTACAAATTTTGAATGTGAGTTAATCAAGCACCTTCAAAGCGAGTACTATATAATAAAACAAGAAGCTCAAGAACAATTTTATAAACAGTATTTTCCCTATGTATATAATATAATATTACGAAAACTAAATTTCCCCCCAGAAAATAGCAAAAAACGATGGGATGCAGAAGATCTTGCTCAAGAAATCATGAAAAAAGCTATGCTTAATATTTCAAATTTTAAACAAAAATCCAAACTTACTACTTGGCTTCATACAATCGCTAGTAATCATTTTTCTAATTATATAAGAGCACAAGAAAGGAAAAAAAGACAAAGCGAACATCGTATACTTGACGATATGGTCACCCCTGATCCAGCAAAAACTTTTGAGGCATTTGAGGCAAAAGATCTATTGGGTAAATTTTATCAATCACTAACTAATAATCAAGAGCGCGAAATTATCGAATATCTCATTCAAGGTCTTCAACAAAACGAAATAGCAGAAAAAATGCATTTACAACCAAGCACCATATCAACGAAAATTAAAATCATTACTAAAAAATTTAAAGAATTTTTAGAACTCCAAAATAAAACCCTCCCCAACTAACCTCAAAGGTTTCGCGTTAAAAATTTAGAAAAAACAAATATCTAAGCTTTTTTAGGCATGATAATTCTAGCTTGCTAAAAGCATTAAACCAATCTTGATCTCTAATTCCGCCTCTCCTCTTCTTCATTAAATGCTCTTACAAACTTATCACCCCCCGGCCGCTACTATGGCCAAGGGCTCCAATTCAACTTGTATTGCCACTAAATCCGTTTGCGCCTGCATTACATGTTCAATATCCTTATAAGCGCCTGGCGCTTCGTCCAGGTCTCTTTTACCTCGAATACTATGCAAAATTCCTTTATTCTCCAGCTTGGTCTGCTCTTGCTCCAAGTCTAACTCTCTTATGGCTTGCCGTCTACCCATTTTTCTACCCGCTCCATGCGAACAAGATTTAAAACTCTGCTCATTACCTTTGCCTTTCACAATATAACTTTTACTTCCCTGGCAGCCTGGAATTATGCCAATTTGTCCCTTATAAGCCTGAGTGACTCCCTTGCGATGAACCCAGACCTTCTCATTAAAATGCTCTTCTAGCGCCGCGTAATTATGCGCGATATTGATTAAACCCTTTAAATCCAAATCATGGCTCGTAACAATTTTAAAAATATCTTTGATTTTTTTCAGCATTTGTTGACGATTAGCCCGGGCAAAATCAACGCAATAGCGCATTTCTTTAAGGTATCGTTGTCCGATTTTCGATTCTGCGGTTAAATACGCCAAATCCCACTTCTCGGGCACTCGGCTTTTCTGTTTGCGATTCTCTTTTTTAGCTAACTGATTGTAAAAATCCGCTACTCTTTTACCTAGATTGCGACTACCGGAATGCAGCATTATCCAAATCTCCCCATCGCCGGCTTTCATAATATTAATAAAATGATTGCCGCCGCCCAATGTGCCAATCTGTTTTAAAATATTCTTTGCTTCATTTTTAACTATGGTCATGCCGGGTTTAATTTCCGGAATACTTTTTTTGGGCTGCTGAACTTTATGATGCTTAAACCCAAGCGGTATCTCCCGTCTAATCAAGCCTAGAATTTTTTTTAATTTATCTGTATCCAATTGTTTAATTCCGGTTGGTAAGGCTCCCATGCCACAACCAATATCAACCCCGACCGCGTTGGGAGCTACCGCATTTTTTCCCGCCAACACCCCGCCAATTGGCATCCCATAACCCTGATGACAATCCGGCATAATCGCAACATGATGAAAAGCAAACGGTAAATTTGCTAAATTTTTAGCTTGCTCTAAGGCTCCCGGCTCAATGTTATCCATCCATAACTTAATTGGGATTTTTTCTGTGCTTATGACTTTTTTAATCGGCATTATTCATTAATCCAATATTTATAAATCTAGATTAATTGACCCGCTCTTGAATATATGGCTTTAAAATTCTTTTATAATGATCAAAGCCAATCAAATGCTTTTTCCGATTTATTTCAGCATACGTTAACCAATACGCTTTCTTGCTCTCTTGATCAGGTTCCGCCACTTTTTTAAACGGTTTAATTAAATACACAAAACTAACATTTTGTCTTCCTAAGTCTCCGGTTCGATCTGGTTTATCCAAAATTTTATAAAGTCGGATCACCTTACCGGTTAAACCGGTTTCTTCTTGCAATTCCCGCAAAATTCCCTGTTTTGTGGTTTCATTTTTTTCCAAATACCCGCCAGGCAAAGCTAATTTCCCTGGTTCGGTCTCCAAAAAATCCGCTCTTTCTATTAACAATATCCGCTTATTTTTTTCCACAACTGCATCCATAACCACGTGCCTTAAACTATCGGTCCGATTGCCATTGCTAAATGTACACTTAATCATTAAACAAATTCAATGTTAAATTAAACAGCGCGACTCAATCTTTATCCTTCCTGATTATCCCAATATTCATGAGCCTCATGCTCCATTTTATCCAAACGGTCATAATAATCCGGAAATTCATTTAAATGCGCCAGGGTAATCTTTCCTGTGATCATTGGATCATCTCCGGAAACATCCGTGTTTGGATCGTGGCTGCCATGCTCTAGTTCAACATCCATACCGTGCCGAAACTGCTCCACGTCAAAATTACTCCAATCAATGCCCAATTTTTTTCCAATTTCTTTAGCTTGTTCCTTGGTAAAATGTTCTTGTTCGTGCATAATATTTTTTAATTATTTAGATTATTAAGCTTAGCTTTAAAAAACCTTTTTGGTTCTGGTTCCATTATTGCCAATTGTTCGTTTTTTATCAATAATGTGATTGTGTCTGATAAAACAACCATACAGTAAATTGCTACTCAAAGCCTGTCTCGACTAAAATCACTCAGTTAATTATTTCCATGCTTTATTTTCGCAATAAAAGCAAAGTATTACCTTTACTTGGTTTAGCGATTTTTCTCATTTTACCGCTCTATATCCTGCGCCTCTCATTAATTCAGGAGCATAATTCAATTAATGCTCTTAATTTTGTAATCGGCATCTTTTTGGCTTTCATTTTATCCAAATCAAATCCATAAGATTTCTACAATATTTGCTAAATTCTTTGCGTTCAAGATCTTTACTCTTTGCCGGATTAATTCTTTTTTTAACCGACCTCGTCATCTCTTTTTTAGTCAACTTAAGCCAACTGGAAGCAATCCTTTCTATTAGTCTGATTTTTAATTTCTACGTAATCCCGATTATTTTCAAACTCGCTATTAAATACTTGCTTCAAACCCGGTGTTTAAAACTAACGACTATTCTTCGCGCTTATTTTCTATCAACCATTGTCTTTTTAGTGCTTGGCTTATGTTTAAGTATTTATTTTTTTCTAACCTCACCCCGATTCAAAACCTGATAGAACCTTTTCACTCCTATTACTATCACCTTACCACTTTTTTTAGTTACCACCAAAGACCGGTTTTATTCGGACACCCTAATTATCTTGCCTTTCATCTGGGACTCGCTGTGATCTGTTCATTGTTCTTAGCCCGCGGACAAAGAAAATCCGGTTTTTTTATTGTTTGCTTAGCTTGATTTTTTTTATCCTCTTGCTGCTTACTCAATCTTTAGGCGCTCTTATAGCGACAATCTTGGCTATATTTTACCAAACAAACTTACTTAACCAAAAAAACTCCGCCGATGCTCGTTTGGTAGTTTATCAAATTTCCGGAAAAATTATTCAAAATCATTGGCTATTTGGTATTGGCGCCAACAACTTTAATCATTCTTTCTGGATTATTAAAAATTTCTCGGCTCTTATCCGGAAAAAGCTATCCCTCATGCTCACAATCTGTTGGTTCAGTCTTGGTTGGAAGGCGGGCTGTTTAGTTTTGTAAGAATAGTGCTTATTTGGTTGGCTATAATTAAAAAAACTCAAACTAACCTCAACTTAAACCTTCTCGAGTTATTATCAATTCCATTTTAATCTTTTTTTTAATCACAAGCCTAATTGACTGTTCTTACTGAAAAAATGACCTGGCTGTCTTGTTTTGGCTGTTTCTTATTATTTAAACCGCGGCCAGTCTCATCGCTATTTGTTTCTCGTATTTAGTCCGGTTTTCAATGCTTTTTTGAGCCACTCGTGTTTCCATAGCGGCCTTAGCTACCTCTCTGGCTACCCGAGGAGCCACTCTCGAGTCTAATGGTTTAGGAATTACGTAATTCGGCGCCAAGGGATTTTTTTGATCAAAAATCCCATGTTTTGCCTCCTTAGCGTAAGCCCTTTTCAATTCATTTTTAACCTTTGCCGGTATCGGTTCTTTAGCCAATTGCGCCAAAGCCTGAGCCGCGGCAATTTTCATTTGATCGTTAATTTCTCTGGCATGTGTATCTAAAACTCCTCGAAAAACCCCCGGGAAACCCAAAACATTATTTATTTGATTCTCATAATCTGACCGTCCGGTCCCCACCACGAAAGCGCCGGCTTGTTTAGCTTTTTCCGGCTTAATTTCCGGCCAAGGATTGGCCATGGCAAAGATAATCGGTTTCACGTTCATGGACTTTACCATTGCCTGAGTTACCAAATCCCTCCCGGATACCCCCACAAAAACATCAGCGCCCCGCATGGCTTGCTTTAAAGATCGACATTGAATTTTTGTTGCCCATTGTCTTTTATATTTATTCATATTCTTTTTCCGATCTTGATGCAAAATCCCGGTGGAATCGCTCATAATAATGTTACGCTTTAAAACTCCTGCTCGCGCAAATAAAGAAGCGGTTGCGATTCCGGCCGCCCCGGCTCCTAAAAACACGCATTTTACCTCCTGAATTCTCTTGCCTGTCAGCTCCAAGGCATTGAATAAAGCGGCTAAAGTTATAATAGCGGTTCCATGTTGATCATCATGAAACACTGGAATTTTTAAATTCTTTTTAAGTTGTTGCTCGATTTCAAAACATGCTGGCGCTTTAATATCCTCTAGATTAATTCCGCCAAACGTTGGTTCCAGCGCCTTTACAGTCTTAACCAAACGCTTTTTTTTAGCCGAGTCATCCGCTCCCGCTATATTCAAACAAATCGGTGAAGCATCAACATCGGCAAATTTCTTAAAAAGCAAGGCTTTGCCCTCCATTACCGGATAAGCCGCCTCCGGACCTAAATCGCCTAAACCTAAAATCGCACTTCCATCGGTTATCACCGCGATATAATTGCCCCGGTTAGTATATTGGTTTAGCCTCTTTGGATTCTTAGCGATAGCCATGCTTACCTCTGCCACCCCGGGAGAATAAGCCAAACTTAAATCTCTTTGATTTCTACAAGATTTTGTTATCTTGGTGGCTATTTTCCCGGGCGGGTTTTTACCATGGTATTCTAAAGCCGAATTTTTAATTTCCTTCATATTAAATAATAATATTGATTTATCTACCTATTTTCTATTATAATATACATAGAGTCAAATCAAGATTTACGGCTTCTTGCTGAAAATTCTTAGATTAATTTCCAAAAAATAAACTTTGGATGACTATCAATATATTTTATTGCCGATAAACTCTCAGTCTGAGACAAATCCAAGCAATCAAAAAAAGTCGAGTTTCGAGTTTAAAGATCAATAACCAACAATATAAATGACTTTCATCAAATTGTTTAATTTAAACTAATAAACACGCGGCTAAACGGTCTTATCAAATTTATAAGACTGCTTCGCCCTAATAAATTCCTAAATCTGTGAGTTTTCTTATTTCATTTTTATTAATCATCCTATCAGGTTTATTTTCCGGGTTAACTCTGGGTTTTTTTAGTCTAAATAAAACCGAACTTGAACGTAAAGCTCGGCTTAACAACAAACAAGCTAAAAAAATACTCTCGGTTCGCAAAAATCCTAATCTTTTGCTTTGCACTCTCCTGATTGGTAATGTCGCGGTCAACTCCGCTCTCTCGATTATTTTGGGTAGCCTGCTCAATGGTCTTGTAGCCGGAATTATCGCCACCAGCTTGATTGTTATTTTTGGTGAAATTTTTCCTCAAGCCGTGGTTTCACGATTTGCCATGAGTATTGGCTCCAAATCCGCCGATTTAATTAAATTCTTTATCATACTGCTTTATCCTTTAGCCGCGCCCCTGGCTTGGCTACTGGATAAAATTTTAGGAACCGAGACCCCCACAATTTGGTCCAGAGCCGAGCTTAAAGAAATTATCAAATTTCATGAAGATTCTAAAATATCCGATCTTAACACTAAAGAAGAGCAAATTATTTTAGGCGCGCTTTCTTTTTCCAAAAAAAAGGTCAAGCACATCATGACTCCAAAAAATCAAGTATTGCTCTTATCGGAAAAAACTAGAATCACTCCCCGATTACTAATAAAAATCAATCAAAGCGGCTATTCTCGTATCCCGGTTTACCGAGCTTCCGCCAATCAAATCACTAGTATTCTCTTTGTGAAAGACTTGCTGCAAAAATCAGGCAAAAGAATCGACTCCATTGCCAGAAAAGACAAGCTTATCAAAACCACGCCTAACACCAGAATCGGTACCCTTTTGAACACTTTCGCCAAAAAAAGAATTCATATTGCGCCGGTGATTGACTCTCAAAAAAAATTTCTCGGAGTTATCACCATGGAAGATATTATCGAAGAGGTATTTCGTTTTGAAATCCAGGATGAATCCGACCCTAAAACCTAGTTTTTTTGATCAACACAAAAAAACTATTATTCATTACAAATTATTATCAACTCCTTTAGCCTTAAACCATATTATTGGTAAACAGAAAAAATAACCCGATATTATCAAGCTTCTCGACTAACAATCCTGGGATAATCTGTCCTTTTGGCTTTAACGGTCAATAAAATTATTATAATCCCAACGATTCACCCAATTCCGAGCGGCTAATTCAACCGCCAAGCTATAAGATTGCACCCCTCTTGCTAAAATATTAACAAATTCCGCGTCAATTTGTTTTTGAAATTGATTTTGTTCTTCCGGGTTTAAAAGCTCAATTATTAATCTTTTTAGTCTTTCCCCTTCCTCTCGATCCTGATTTTCGCTAACCAAGTACAAATGATCTATTTGTTCTGATTCTTTTTTTCCGGTTTTGTTTTTAGAATCGGTATTAACAAATTTAGTTTTCCGAGCCACTGTTTTTTTAGGGTTTCTTTTTTGTTGTTGGGTTAGCAAGTCTGATTGCATGAAATAAATTAATTGTTTAGCCTTTCTACTGTCTATAGCCGAAATAATAATAATTGTCAACTTTGATCAATTCGGAACCGCCATGATTTTATTCGCTTTGCGAGTCGCTTAACCACAAAAAAACCAATCCGCCAAGTATCAGCAAGCCCGTGGCTACAAAGAAACTTCTTTGTTCTTGGTTCTGCTCTAATCTTTGGCAAGCCTGCTTATAGGCTTGATTTATCCTAAGACAATCATAATGGTCACCGCCTTTATCCGGATGATGCTTAAACAACAAACCTCGATAAGCTTTTTTAATCTGAGCCAAATCCGCGCTTGGCTCAATTCCTAAAGTTTGGTAGCAATCTAACATATTTATTGGTAATTAATTTAATGGGTAACGATCCCTAAGTAAAAAGGGGTTTTCTCAAAGAATTTCCAAACCCGTGAATCATTTAAATACCCCGAGCTAAACTCCTGGGGCTCACGCGATTAATAATTTTTCTTTTGTTTTGTCTTTTTTTGTGTATAATTTATTATATAATCGTATTTAACCTTTTAATGCAATTTCCTGTATGCAACCCTTTCAAATTATTAATCAATATCATAACCCGAATTCAAAAAATTATCAAATTCTTATAATTCACAGCATACTTGTAGCTAATCTGGCTTTAAGCATAGCCAAAGAAAAATACCCTGAAGCGGACCAAGAGTTTATTCACCAAGCAGCTTTACTGCATGACATCGGTTTTAATTTACCGGATATTCCCAACAATCAAGATCGTTTTTTACCTTTGATTAAAAAACAAAACTTTTATCTAGGTCATGGATATTGGGGTAGTAAAATTTTAATTCAAGAAAATCTTCCAAAACATGCTCAAGTAGCTGCTAATCACATCGGAGTCGGATTAAAAAAACAGGAGATCCAAAAACATAGCTGGCCGCTACCAAAACAAAATTTTTTACCTTCCACTTTAGAACAAAAGATCATCAGTTATGCCGATTTATTTTATTCCAAAAAACCGGGTCGCTTATTTGAAAAAGAAACCCAAACTGATATTCTAAAACAAATCCGGTCATTTGATTTTTCTCAAGAAAAAATTGCAACTTTTAAACAATGGGTCGAACAATTTGATTAAAAAAAACAAGCTTATTCTTTAATGGCTTTTCATAATCATAAAGCCAAGCGCTCGATCAAATAGATATTCACATTAATTATTAACTTCAATTCCTATGTCAAACAAAAACCAAACCGGTAACCGAAATTGTATATTTTGCCAAATTGTTCAAGGTAAAATGCCTTGTCATGAGATTTACCAAGATCAACACTACTTGGCTTTTCTTTCTATTTTTCCCAACACTCAAGGCTTTTCCGTAGTAATCCCTAAAAAACACTACCCAAGCTATGCTTTTGCTTTAGAAGATCGTGTTTTATGCGGTCTAGTCAAAGCGACTAAAAAAGTAGGTTTGCTTTTAGATAAGGCCTTTGATGATGTCGGACGCACTGGTTTAATCTTTGAAGGTTTTGGGGTTGATCATATTCATGCCAAGCTTTTCCCTATGCATGGTACCAAAACAGACGCTTGGAAAAAACTAGCCCAACCTCTTAATAAATATTTCCAACAGTACCCGGGCTATATCTCCTCTCATGATTACCAAAGAGCAGATGATCAAAAACTGGCCAAACTTGCTAAAAAAATTAAGGCTTTGGCTTAAAATTTATAATTATAATTCTTGCAAGGCTCGCTGCAAAACCGGATCAACCTCATCTTGACTTTGTTGCCGATTATCATTTTCTTCAATGTCTTCTTCCTGTGCCTCTTGCTCTTGTTCCGGTTCTTTGGAATCAGCCTTTACTTCAATATCAACAGTTAAACCATCTTCATTAAGATTTACTCCATCCGGAGTTAGCCAATTTGCTACCGTTACTTTTATTGAGCCTCCGCTTTCCAATGGTTCTAATTCCTGAACCGAACCTTTGCCAAAGCTTTTTTCTCCGATCAATTTCACCCCTCGGTTATCTCGAATAGACCCGGCCAAAATTTCAGCCGCTGAAGCGGTGCCTTTGTTTATCAATACCACTATCGGATAATCAAGCAGTTCTTCATCTCCTGTCGCGAAATCTTTGCGATTTCTGGCTTGATTATCCTCTCCATAATCCTCTTCTACCACCAATGAGCCCTTTTCTAGAAAATAACCCGCGAGATCAACAGCGGTGTTTAAATAACCTCCGGGGTTATTGCGCAAATCCAGGATAATTTTTTCCGCTTCGGATTCTCTTATTTCCTGAGCCGCTTGAGCAAACTCCTCTTCCGTGTCTTCCAAAAAACCGGAAATTTTAATATAGGCAACGTTCTCCTTTAGTTCCCATTCTACGCTTTTAATATCAATAGTGGCTCTTTCAATTTCTATTTCTAAAGGTTCGGCGCCGTTATCTTCTCGGTACAAAGTCAGTTTTACTTTTGTACCTTTTGGACCGCGTATATTTTTAACCGCTTCGTCTAAGTTCATATCCGCGGTTGACTGATCATCAATTTTTAATATTTTATCCCCGGCTTTTAAACCGGCTTTCTGCGCCGGCATTCCATCTAAAGGCGCGATTACCGTGATTATTTCATCGCGAATGCCAATCTCCGCTCCAATCCCTTCAAAGCTACCTTCCATATCTGTCAAAAAATCTTGTGATTCTTCCTGATTTAAGTACAAAGTATAAGGATCGTCTAATGAATCCACCAAACCGCCAATTGCTCCTTGCTTTAACTGTTCTTTGTCCGGCAATTCCTTGATGTATTTCTTGTCTAAAACCGTAAGCGCCTGATTCAAATCCTGAAAATCATCTTGTTGTAAATTCTGTTGTTTTCCTTGATTCGCTTGCTTTTCCGGACTTTTACTTATTAAGCTTTCATCGATTTCTTTACCCCCATAATAAAAACCAGCGATAAAACTTAAAACCGTGGTGGCCATAAAAAAATAAACTAAAAAATGATTTTTTTCCGGATTTTGATTCATGAAGAATAATTAATAACAATTGAACACGACTTGCAAGCTTAAGTAAGTTAAATTTACTCGATCCGCTCATAGCTTCTCATCACCAGCTGCCCCTCAATTTGCTTAATAGTTTCAATTACTACCGAGATTACGATTAATAAACTGGTACCGCCAATTGCCATCGAGCGATTATCGGTTGCAAACTGCATAACATAAGGCAAAACCGCGATTAAACCTAAAAAAATCGCTCCAAATAAAGTAATTCGATTCACAATTCTTGTCAGATAATGCTCTGTGGTCTTGCCTGGCCTTACTCCGGGAATATAACCGCCGTTTTTTTGCAAATTTTCCGCAATATTCTTTGGTTGAAAGGTAATTCTTGTGTAAAAAAAGGTGAAACCGATCACCAACATAAAATAAAATATTCCGTAGTACAAGGTATTGTTAAAAAAAGCCTCCAGCTCAATTCCGATTTTTTGCAAGGTTTCGTTACCCATTTTGCTTAACAAAAGCGAAACCGCTTGAGGAAAAAACATCACTGACATGGCAAAGATAATCGGGATAACTCCGGCCATATTAACTCTCAACGGCAAGTATGTATTGCTACCGCCCATCATTTTAGAACCTCGCATTCTTTTAGCGTATGAAACCGGAATATTCCGCTGACCCTCTGTCACATATATAATCAAATAAATAATCCCGATCACCGCGGCGATAAAAGCCAAATAGGTTATCAATTTCGACTCATCCCAGCTTATTATCTGCTGTTTAATAAAATTAGGTAACCCGGCCACGATTCCGGCAAAAATCAATAAAGAAACTCCATTGCCAACGCCTTTTTCCGTGATAATTTCTCCCAGCCACATTAAAAAAATCGTGCCCGCGCACACTGTAATTACAATCAAGCCGGTTTCAAACCAGTTTAGGTTATCAATCACTTGCGCGGTTTTTAAATAACTAATCATGGCAAAACCCTGCAAAATTGAAATCGGTACGGTTAAAACCCTGGTAATCTGGTTAAACTTTTGCCGGCCGGCTTCTCCTTCCTCTCGATACCACTTTTCTACCTGAGGAAAAACCATGGTCATTAACTGCATAATAATTGAGGCTGTAATGTAAGGCCCCACTCCCAACATTACTATGGAAAAATTGCTCATACCGCTTCCGGAAAACACATTGAGCATGCTAAAAAATTGATCTCCGGAAAAGAAGTCTTTCACTTTTTCCACATTTATCCCCGGCACCGGAATCGAGGCCATTAATCTAAAAACCACTAAAATCCCCAAAATTGATAGTATTTTGTTTCGCAAATCTTTTACCTTAAAAATCTGGCTTAACTTATTCATATGGAAAAATTACTAATTAATTTAAAACCTAATCCATGTAATTTCAGTCTCAAATGGTTGCCCGGGCAGGATTCGAACCTGCGAATCGAGGCTTCAAAGGCCCCTGCCTTACCGCTTGGCTACCGGGCAGCTTAATGCTACTCTATGATTTCGCCTCCAAACTCTTCAAGAATTTCCTGCACTGGATCATCCTTCTTAACCTTGTTTTGGTCAGCCCCAATTTTTTTCTTTTGGTTATCTTGACCTTCTGAAGGCTTCTTGATTATATATTCAAAATCAAAATCATAGTTAAATATGTTTAAAAAAACTTGGTTAAGCAATCTTTTCACTTCCTTCTGTTCCAATCTTTTTTTGTAAAAATCATACTTAAGCGCAATCTTTAATCTACCATCCTTGCTAACATCAATCAATTCAGCCCCTTTAAAAACTCCCTGCAATGCCCGATTATGCTCTCCGATTGCCTCTGCTGCCTCATTCCACTTCGCCCACACCTCTTGCTTACTCGGCGCTTTTGTTAAAATCTTTTTATCAGACTTAGAACTTTTTTGCTCCTTGAATTGATTAACAGCAGGCTTAACTAATTTTTCCTCTTGTGTTTGAGCCTGTTTTTTAATCTTTTCGGCTTTTAAATTGGTTTCTTGTTTTTTTTGAGGTTGCTCCTTTTCTTTTGCCCGAGTTAGATTTAAAACCGCTAGCTCTAATGGCAACTGTGGTAATGGAGAATCTTGCAACAAGGTCTTTGCCTTTAAAAACTCAGCGGTCATTTTTGCCAACATAGCCTGATCTGTTTTTTGCTCCAAGTCTTGAATAGCCTGCGTCCCTTGCGTGCCAAATTTTTCCTCAAGCACGGTTTCATAGTCCGAATCAATTTTATAAACAATAATCTCTCTAACATAATCAAGCAGATTTTCCAAATAATACTTCATATCCTGACCGCTATAAACTAAATCCGTAATAATTTTAAAGGCTTGTTTCTGATTGTCCTGAATAATCGCGTTTAAAAGCTCGGCATAACTTAAACTTGATGGAATGCCTAACAATTCTTTCACTGTTTTAAACTCAATTTCTTTATCGCTCATATTTATTAATTGACTTAACAAACTTTCCGCGTCTCTCATGCCCCCCTGAGCCAGCACCGCGATTTGATTTAAGGTTTCTTCACTTGCTTTCTTGTTTTCTTGCTTCAAGATTCTTTTTAACTTTTCAACAATTGCTTGATTGGATAATCTTTTAAAGTCAAACTTTTGACATCTGGAGATTACCGTGGCCGGAACCTTGCCTAATTCGGTTGTGGCTAAAATAAAGATTACCTGCTTAGGCGGCTCTTCTAAAGATTTAAGCAACGCGTTAAAAGCTCCCTTAGACAACATATGAACCTCATCGATAATATACACTTTATATTTAAGCGCACCGGCTACCACGTATAAGCTTTCTTTTAATTCCCTAATATTATCAACCCCGGTATGAGAAGCGGCGTCAATTTCTACCATATCCAAAGTTTCTCCGCTAATAATCAATTTACAATTTTTACACTCATTACAGGGTTCTCCTTTATTGGGCTGCAAACAATTTACCGCTCTGGCAAAAATTCTAGCCAAGCTGGTTTTTCCGGTTCCTCTGGGGCCGCAAAATAAAAAAGCATGCCCGATATTGTCAAGTTTTATGGAATTTTTCAACGACTGAACCGGAAAATCTTGACCTGTTACGTCCTGAAACTTTTGCGGTCGATATTTGTTATATAAAAAACTCATTATTTAATTAATTTACCAAAATCATTATAGAATCACTCCTGTCTTGAAAGCTTTAATCCAATTAAAAACCAACGATCATTCTTTAAAATAACAAATCCTTTAAAAAAAATCTAGCTTTCTTGCTCGACTTTATCGCCATCGTCTAAAAGCAATATTACAAGCTAGTAAAATTTGGGCATTCAAATAAATTTTAAAAGGGCTTGCCAATAAAGCAAGCCCTAAAAAATATTATAAAACTCGATCAAATTACATCATGCCGCCCATGCCGCCGCCCATATCCATGCCGCCGCCCATTCCTGGCGCCGCCGGAGCGCTGCTGCAACTTGATTTCTCTTCAGGTAAGTCTGTAACTACCGCTTCAGTGGTAATTACCATGGAAGCCACAGATGAAGCGTTTTCAATAGCCGATCTGGTTACTTTAGCCGGATCAACAACGCCAGCTGCCACCAAATCCTCATACTTATCCTTGGCCGCATTATAACCCTTGTTGCCCTCAAGCGAAGCTACTTTCTCAACTATAACCGATCCTTCTTTACCTGCGTTTAAAGCTATTTGTTTTAAAGGTTCAACTAATGAATTTTTCAAAATCTCAACTCCGATTTTTTCATCGCCTGTGGTTTTTATGTCTGTTAGCCCTTTCAAAGCTCTTATCAAAGCCACGCCACCGCCGGGCACGATTCCCTCGGCTACCGCCGCTTTGGTAGCTTCCAAAGCGTCTTCTACTCGATGTTGTTTCTCTTTTTGCTCAACTTCTGTTGCCGCTCCTACCCGAATTATCGCCACGCCGCCGCCTAATTTCGCCAATCTTTCCTCTAGTTTTTCTCGATCAAATTCAGAATCGCTTTGTTCAATTTGTTGCCTTAAATTGGCAATTCTATCTTTTATCTTGGCTTCATCGCCTTTGCCGCCTACAATAGTGGTGTCTTCTTTGGTGGCCACCACTTTATCACAACCACCCAACATATCCAACTCTGCATTTTCTAATTTCATGCCCCGATCCTCGCTAATAACTGTTCCGCCGGTTAAAACAGCGATATCTTCCAGCATTTCTTTACGATTATCTCCAAAACCGGGCGCTTTCACCGCCAAAGCGTTAAAAGTGCCTCTTAATTTATTAACCACTAAGGTAGCCAGCGCTTCGCCTTCCACCTCTTCGGAAATGATTACAATTTCTTTTTTGCCGGCTTGAGTAACTTTTTCAAGCAATGGTAAAATTTCATTAATCGCAGAAATCTTCTTATCGGTTATTAAAATCACCGGTTCTTTCATTTCCGCTTCCATCTTATCAGTATTTGTGACCATGTAAGGAGAAATGTATCCCTTGTCAAACTGCATTCCTTCTACAATCTCTTTTTCCAAGCCAAAGGTTTGAGATTCTTCCACGGTAATTACTCCGTCATCGCCCACTTCTTCCATGGCATCAGCGATCATTTTACCTACTTCTGCGTCTTGAGCGGAAATGGTTGCAACCTGAGCTTTTTTATCTTTCTCTTTAATTGGTTTTGCCATTTTTTGAATTGCTTTGACCACGGCCTCAACGCCTTTTTGAACACCGCGTTTTACTTCAATTGGATTTGCGCCGGCCGCTACGGTTTTCATGCCTTCGGTGGCCATTTTCTGCGCCAACAAAGTTGCGGTTGTGGTGCCATCTCCCGCGTTATCTCCGGTTTTACTGGCCACTTCTTTGACCAATTCAGCCCCAATGTTTTCAAATTTGTCTTTTAGTTCAATTTCTTTAGCAATGGTTACGCCGTCATTGGTTATTGTTGGCGCTCCAAAGCCCTTATCCAAGACCACGTTTCTCCCTCTGGGTCCTAAGGTTACTTTTACCGCATCAGCAACTTGATTAATACCGGATAACATTTGTTGTCTGGCCTTTTCATCAAACTTTATTTGTTTTGCCATTGTTTTAAATCTTAATTATTATTTATTTAACTAACGCTTACGCGCTAGGTCTTTTATAATTATCATCTATAAACAACATAGCAAATTAAATTAGCACTCGTCAAGGGGGAGTGCTAAAATTACTTAAAAAGAGCCTGTGGTGGCTCTTTTTTAAAACTAAACTATAATTATTTTTTTAACTTCACCGCCCCGACAGGACAAATCGACTCGCAGTTGCCGCATTTAATACAATCTTGCGGTCTAACTTGTTTGGGATCGCCATTAACGTCTTCCAAGCACTTGGTCGGACAGCTGGTAACACATGCCATGCAACGTGTGCAAGTATCCAGGTCATACTCCACCGTTGCCTCCATTTCTTGTTGTCCATTTTCAGGTTCGGTTTTTTTATCTTGGTTCATTTTTGATTATTAATTTTTAACATTTTTTAGCAAATACGCCTAGTAGATAAATTCATCAATATTATACCGGCTATTCATTTTATAATTCTGCTCAAGTCTTTTTTATCTGAATTACTGGCTTAGCGAAATTTCAGAAAAGATAACGGGGTTTTTGTAAAAGGTGTTTGGATATCCATCGCCGAAACCGCGGAGTTTTCTTTAAAAGAATTTACCAAAGGCATAAATCGTATTATGGTTTTAGGATAACCATGGTTAAGGAAAATGTCAAAGAGCGACCCGGAAGCCGCTCTTAATCATAATAGATTATAATTTACTTTGCTTTGGTTTTAATAACCATACTCCGGCGGATTATCATGTTTACTTAAAATTTCGATTTCTTCCACGTCTTTGTAAATACCATCGCTCTTATCATATTCAGCCTCGATTTTTAATCTCCAATAAGCTTTATAAACATGGTCGCCATGAGTATTGTATCTTTTGCCATTTTTATATCTTTTAGATTTTTCTCCTTCAAAAATGGATATATCATGTTTATTCAAACTATGAGCTGCGTAAATCAAATCATTAATCGGATCAACAGCAAAAACATCGGCTACAATAATGCCTTTTTTGGCGCTTCTCAATTTTCTTTGCGAGCCCTTTTCTACCCGACATTTGGAAGGCACAAAGTGATGAAGAAATCTCCTGCCTCTACAAGTGATATTGTCTCCTTCTCTTAATTTCATCGGGTCCACCATGATTCCGTATTTACTCAACAATTCAAATTTGTCCGGATCGGCTTTGGCAAACACAATATTATAGATATGCCCGTTACGTTCAACCACCATTGTACCCATTTCAGGCATGGCCTTGATCACTTCAGCCTCTTTTAATTTCATTCTTTCCCCGCTAGCTTCATCTTTAGCCACAACAAATAATGGCACCGCTAATAGAATACCCAGAGCCACGCTAATTAATGTTCTTTTAATCATTTTTATCTTTTAATTTTTATTTATTAATCATTATTATCTTTCCTATTAAACATATTATATTCAAATAAAAGAATTTATGCAAGTAAAATATCATACCATTTTCTCCCAATAGGATATTTTTGTTTAATTTTTTAAAATATTAAAAAGTTATTTTTGCTTTCCTCTTCTTGCACCAATGCTCCAAATCCTCTTTTGTGTACGGTAAACCACAATTATGAGTCCGAGGGTTATTAAAATTAAAAACGTCGGTAAAGTAAAATACAAATAGCTTTTTTTAAAAACAATAAACCACGTATTAATTAAAATAAACAAAATTCTTATTTCGGTTGGTCCGATTTTCCAATATGAAATCCTAAACTCATTTGAAACCGCAAAGGCCAAATAGGTATTAACCATAAATCCTCCCAGAATTGCTAAAATAAAAAACAGTATTATTTCCTTGTCCTCTGGAATCACAAAAGAATAGCTAATCAAAATCGCGCAAAGAAAAAAATAATCCAAAAAATGATCCATATAATATCCCCACTTAACCAAACCTGTATTTCGATACCTTCCCAGTTTTCCATCATACAAATCGGTTAAATATTGCAAAACGATCATTATCGAAGAAAGCCACAACCAATTCATACCGTATTTATTACTTAAGTATCCGGATAGAATTATTAAAAGGGACCAAATTATCGTTGAATAAGTCAAATGATACGTCTCTATCCATCTGGGAATATAAGGAAGCGTCTTATTCACAGTCTTAATCTCCAAGTCATATAAAAAAGAACCTCCTACCTTTTTATCGCCCGTAAATTTTCCTTTTTTCATTATTTTAACCCTATATAAGTTTTAATAAAATTCTTAACTGAGAGAAATAAAATCTTGCTAAGTATTTTTTGTAATTACAATCATTATCGCGATTGCATTCTTATATCCTTTTATACAATTTGCATAATCCTTTAGTTGGTTTTCATAATCTCTTGAACTTGCTTATCGGTTACTTGGTCAAACTTCCGATAAAACTGCCCCACGCTTAAAAACAAATTTGTCGACTCTAAAACTTTTATTTCATCAATATACTGTCTGATTTTTTCTAACGAATCAGGCGCCGCTACCGGCGTCGCTATAATTATCTTTTGCGCCCCCAGTTCTTTAACGCATTTGGCTGCCGCAATCATGCTAGCTCCTGTTGCCAACCCGTCATCAACCAAGATTGTTTTCTTCCCGGTCAGGTCAAGTTCGGACCGATCACCTCGATATAAACTATTTTTTTCTTGAGCCAAAGCAATGGCTTTTGCTTGTTCTTGCTCTATGTACTCCTTATCAATTCCATAGTAATCAATTATCCTATCATCAAAAAAACCGGTGCCGGTTTGAGTAACCGCTCCCAAAGCAAATTCCTCATTCCCCGGAGCTCCGATTTTCTTAACCACCAACAAATCTAAAGCCAAGCCCAACCTTTTCGCCACGACCTCAGCCGTCACCACCCCGCCTCGAGCCAATCCTAAAACAATCGCTGTTTTATCCTGCTCATACCCTTCTAAAATTCCTGCTAACTTTTGACCTGCTTGTTTTCTATTTTTAAATATCATTTTTAATCTTGATTATTGACTCAATGTCAGTCATCGCTGAATTCTAAATAGGGTTAATTCGTTAAAACTGTTCAGCTAAAAGCCTATCTCTCTTCTTAACTAATACTTCGATTCTTCTTAATAAAATATTTATCGATCGTTCTTTAATCTTTATGGCTCTTTTGAGTTCTTCAACCGTTTCTTTGGCTTTTTCTAATTTTTTATCTTCCAAGACAATGACTTTACTGCTATCTTTAGGCCCCTTATCGGTTTGGTGGCTTGGTGCTGATTCGGTTCCTTGTCCCCGGGTTCTCAATCTTGATAATTCAAGATCTAACAATTTAATATTCCGAAGCTCAAGCGAACTCTTTAAAAAAGCAATATCATTATTTAATTGATCAATTTGTGCCTGAATCTGTTTCAATCTTTTTTCAATCAATTCTTTTTTGGATCCATCTGAACAAAAATCAATAACTTCTGAATTTTTTACGGTTGCGTTAAGCAAACCCTCTAGTTGACTTCCGAGCTCCTTTCGTTGTTTTTCAAGGTTAATTATTTCATTTGCATAATATTCATTCAATTCTATTAAAACAGCTTTTTTTCTGATAAATAACTCTCCCTTGTTAATATCAATTACTTTGTTTTTTAATTTATCGTTTATTTCTTGAATTTCTTGTTCGTTGTTTTTGATTAAATTAGTATAATTCTTTATCTGTTCATCCAGCTTCCTCAATCTTTGCTCCAACTTCTCAATCTCGGGATCTTTAAGTTCCTCTGGTTGTTCATGTTTGCTAGACATAATTTAAAACCATTAATGCCTTTAGAGCTTTATTAAATCAGACAATTCTTTTTTTAGCAAAAACAATTCATCAAGTCTTAGAAATTCTGGCTTTGCATCCTTTATTCTTTTTAATGTTTGATCTGCAACATTTTTATAATTTGTTTCATTAGCTGATTTTAGGCTTTCCAAAGAATCAACTAAAACTCTATATTTATCTCTATACTGGCTTGGTTTATTCGTATCTTCATCCAATAAATTCAAAGATAATAACAACAAATTTTTAATATGTTGTTGTTCTTTTAATAATCCGGGCATTGAATTTAATAACGTTTTAATTTTATTAATTTTTTGCTTAATTTTATTTTCTATTGCTTGTATTTTTTCTTTCAAGATTTCAATTAAAATCACCTCATGGGTTTTCGGTCTACCATCGCTTTTTTTCTCGGAATCCGGTAATGGTGTCCTTTCGAATGGTGTCCTTTCGGTTTCTTTGCTATTAATATCTTGTAATTGCCTTCTATGTTTATATTTTTTCTCTTTAATTTTATTTTCTAAATTAGTGATTTTTATTCTTAAGTCTTCAATCGTTTGTTTTAATCTCTGAATTTCTTGCTCATTTCTATATTCTTTCAACTGAATAATTTGCCCGTTTTGGTTTTTTTTATTGTCTTCATCCGCTTCGGTATTACTTTTATTTCTTAATGCCGTCAACAATGTCACCAACTCTAATTCTTTATCTTCTTGTTCTACCATAAGGTTAAATTTTTTTGTAATTAATTCTATAAAACTATCCACATTCCTTATAATTCGTTTTTCTTGTGCTTCCCGGAAAAATATAACTTCATTTTTGTTCATGAATTCTATTATAAAATAAAAAAATTCTTCCTTAATTGTGTTGTAACTAAGAGCTCTTTAAGTTCATTTTATCATTAAATCACAGCCATTATCAATTTAATTAGCGGAAGACACCCATTGCTCCGTTTTACTTCTTATCCTATATAATTTTTCAAAAAAAACAAAAAAACCTGTTAAAAAACAGGTTTTATGCTGAAATCGAGAGCTAATTAGAACTTACACGTTTAAAATTTTAAAAATTATCGTTATTTCTTATTTTAAAAGTTTAAATTTTCCAAACGTGTAAGTTCTAAATTAATCACCATTAACTAGTTAAAAACAAGTGTTATAAATGCGGTTAACGATCTATTAGTAATGCTCGGCTCAACATGTTGCCATGCTTACACCTGCATCCTATCAACCTCATAGTCTTTGAGGAGATCTAAGCCTGATCTTGGGCTGGGCTTCGCGCTTATATGCCTTCAGCGCTTATCCACACCCGACTATAGCTACCCAGCAATGCCCTTGGTAGGAACAGCTGGTACACCAGAGGTCGGTTCATTCCGGTCCTCTCGTACTAGGAATGACATCCCTCAAGCTTTTTCGCGCCTATGGAAGATAGGGACCAACCTGTCTCACGACGGTCTGAACCCAGCTCGCGTACCACTTTAATTGGCGAACAGCCAAACCCTTGGCACCTGCTCCGGCACCAGGATGTGATGAGCCGACATCGAGGTAGCGAACAGCCTCGTCTATATGAGCTATCGGAGGCTACCACTCTGTTATCCCCGGGGTAACTTTTATCTGCTGAGCTTCCGCGATCCTACGATCCACGGTCGGATCACTAAATCCCGCTTTCGCGACTGCGCGACTTATAGGTCTTGCAGTAAAGCCGGCATCTGCTTTTGTGCTATCGGCCCGATTTCCATCCGGACCTAGCCGACCTTTGTGAACGACTCCGTTACAATTTAGGAGTCGAGCGCCCCACTCAAACTACCCACCAGACACTGTCCCCGAACCGGAACTTGATTTTCTGAACTCTCAGATCATCAAATTGCGGCTCAGGGTTAGATCTACACAACCTATAGGGTGGTATCTCACTTTTGGCTCCACCAATCCCGAAGGATTGATTTCCAAGCCTCCCACCTATGCTGAGCAATAAATTATATAAATCAATGTCAAGCTGTAGTAAAGCTCCACGGGGTCTTTCCGTCTTTCCATAGGCAAACGGCATCTTCACCGCTAGTGCAATTTCACCGGGTCCCTTGTTGAGACAGTCCCCAAGTCGTTACCCCATTCGTGCAGGTCTGAATTTACCAGACAAGGAAATTCGCTACCTTAGAACGATTATAGTTATCGCTGACGTTCACTGGGGCTTCGAGGATTGGCGTTAACCGTTCCTGTTAACCTTCCAGCACTGGTCAGGGGTCAGCCCGTATACATCCCCTTACGGGTTAGCACGGACCTATGTTTTTGATAAACAGTCGCCTGGAGTCTTTAGCTGCGACCAGCCCTAATTTTTGTCATGATTTTTTCTCTTATTCCATTAAACAAAGAAATATAATTTAATTCATAATTTCATAATAAAAAATCTTAAAATAACAAAAAATAGGGCTGGTAGGCCTTATCCCAAAGTTACGGCCGCTGTTTTGCCGAGTTCCTTAACAAGGGTTCTCCCGTTCGCCTTGGGCTACTCGCCCTGCTCACCTGTGTCGGTTTAAGTACGGATTGGTTAAATTATAATTAATAAAGCTTTTCCAGGAAGTCGATTCGCTCAGATTTGATCCACTTGCGTTTCACATTTCCGCCGGAACGGACGCCAAACCATTAAGGCGCCTGAACCACTCGACTCCGCACTCTATTAAAAAACCTAACCAAGTCAAGGAATATTAACCTTGTGTCCATCGACTACGCCTTTCGGCCTCGCCTTAGGACCGACTAACCCTGGGATGATTATCATCGCCCAGGAAACCTCAAGCTTTCGGCGGCAAGGAATCTCACCTTGCTTGCGGTTACTCATGCCAACATTCTCTCTTCCATAAACTCCACCTAACCTCACGATTAAGCTTCACCGCTTATGGAATGTTCTCCTACCTTCAGTCATGCAAGCATGACTGAATCATAGCTTCGGTACCATGTTTAGCCCCGTTATATCTTTGGTGCAAGACGACTAGACCAGTGAGCTATTACGCACTCTTTAAAGGAATGGCTGCTTCTAAGCCAACCTCCTAGCTGTTTATGAAGTCTTACTCCCTTTTCCACTCAACATGGATTTAGGGACCTTAGCTGATGATCTGGGTTGTTTCCCTCTTGCGCATGAAGCTTAGCCCCCACACGCTGACTCTTTAAGCTTGGTACATTGGAATTCGGAGTTTGTTTGGGCGTCCTAGGCAAAAGCCACGAACACTCAATCAGTGCTCTACCTCCAATGCCAACTACTTCAAGGTTATACCGAGGTATATTTCGGAGAAAACCAGCTATCGCCGGGTTCGATTAGCATTTCACCTCTAACCACAGCTCATCCCAACATGTCGAACGATGTTAGGGTGCGGACCTCCGCTGCCTGTTACAGCAACTTCATCCTGTCCATGGTTAGCTCACCCGGATTCGGGTCTAATCCCAACGACAAACGCCGCTTAAGACTCGCTTTCGCTATGGCTCCACTACCAAAGTAGCTTAACCAAGCCGTTGAAATTAACTCGTTGGCTCATTCTGCAAAAGGCACGCCATCACCCGCCGAAGCGAGCTCTGACTCCTTGTAAGCAAATGGTTTCAGGGACTATTTCACTCCCCTTTCGGGGTGCTTTTCACCTTTCCCTCACGGTACTAGTTCACTATCGGTCACAAAGTGTATTTAGCCTTACCGGGTAGTACCGGCAACTTCACCTGGGATTTCGCTGGTCCCAGGTTACTCAAGAATAGATAACTCAAAGCGTTTAACCGTTTTCGCCTACGGGGCTGTTACCCTGTATCGCCGGTCTTTCCAGACATGTTCGGCTAACGATTATCAACTTTGTAAAACTAATTTAAGTTTACAACGATCCGGATTTGTCTTCAAAATTTATCTCGCTCCTAATCGTTGCAAAAAAATAAACTAGCTTTAACGCTATCGACCTTTCAACCCTCAATTAAAGCAATTGAGTTTGGGCTTTTCCCCTTTCGCTCGCCACTACTTAGGGAATAACTTTTGTTTTCTTTTCCTCCAGCTACTAAGATGTTTCAATTCGCTGGGTTGGCTTTCTGCACCTATGAATTCAGTACAGAATCCCCGTCCTAATTTTATCTCGTTTTTCATTTCAAGCTGTTTTTTAGTTCCTTAACCAAAACTAACCAGACAAAATTGGGACGGGTGGGTTTCCCCATTCGGAAATCCCCGGATTAAAGCTTGCTTGACAGCTCCCCGAGGCTTATCGCAGTCTGCTGCGTCCTTCATCGCCACTTTGTGCCAAGGCATCCGCCATTTGCTCTTGAACCGCATTATTTTTATTTGGGAAGAATTCCCAAGATTCTTGTTTTTAACTAGCAAATAATGATTAATTCATTAATATTGATGCCATTTACCCTAATTTTAGACATTATTATGGCTCTTTAATGCATCTAAAATTTGGTAAATTAAATTGTTAAAGTTCCTTATTCTTATGACTTACACGCTTAGAGAAATTTTGCAAAAAATATCGGGATTTCTGTAAGAAGTATACGGTGTATGTGGTCAAAAACCGTCGAATCTTCTCTGAAAATTTACCAAGCGCGTAAGTCATAATTTTTTGAGCCTAAAAACAAACAATATCTTATTGCTTGTTTTTAAATCCAAAAAGTCAAAAAACTATTCAGCTACAAACAACCACTCTACTGAAAGCAATTTTATTAAAATAAATATTTTATATTGAGGAAACTATAAATTACCAACAAAATCCATAAAAGTCAAATTCTCATCCTCATTCATGCCAATAATTTTCACTATCTGTCAATTTTACAACGTTTAGAAAAATCTCCTTTATCATTAGAGGCGAATTTGTTGCCTATCATCATTAATTTACTTGCCCAGCCTCCAGCCGGCCCATTACTCATGCGCTTACATTTTATTCCGTAATGCTTATTATCTTTAATTTTATTGTCTTTTAAATATATGTATCCGCCGGATCCTTGATAAGACTGTAAAGCAATCGCGCTTCTATCGCCATCCTCAAAATTATTATCCTTAATTTTCAATTTTATCTTATCAATTTTGGTTTCAATGTGGCTTTCTCCATTATCATCAAATTCATTATCTTCAATTCGACCTTTTACATATTTCCTCAAATCAATGCCTTCTTCTTCATTGTCCTCAATCTCGGATTCTTCAATGGAAAATTGACTCTTCTTAACATACATGCCCTTGGCTCCATTGTCGATAATTTTACAATCTTCAAAGTCCCTTTCATAGCGATCTTTCCTTCTGGTCTTCTTGTCTCCTTCTAGATAAACTCCGTCTTTTTTGGCTTTTTTAATCGTAACATTGTCAACTTTTACTCCGGCTCGCTTCGGTACCCTGATTCCCACATAACCCCCTTTAACCGTCACATTTTTCAACTTGGTTTTATGGTTCATGTAAACTGTGTCTCCCTTATCGGCTCCGTCTCCCCCGTCAATAATTACCCTTTTTTCATCCTCGCCTAATACCTCTACCTGCCTCGGAATCACGATTTGTTCTTGATAAAGCCCGTTTTTAACAAAAACAATTTGGTCTTCCTTGGTTTGGCTTAATGCTTTTCCAATAGAATTATACGGTCTTGCTTGGCTACCATCACCTCCCGCCGCGGCTTGGGCCTCCACATATAAATCATAAGTTCTTGCTAAAGTAACCTCATTCGCCATGCAAAAAAAGCCTCCAATTATAAATATAAGCAAACCGATTGAGCTACTTTTTAATCCTTTTCTTGAGTTCTTCATTTTTTTTTACTTAATATTATTTTTTTACCTATTGTAAAAACCGTGTTAACCAATCTTGCCAATTCATTGTAACTCTTTAATTCTCTAATTGTCAAATAGCCCATTAATAAATGGTTTCAAACAAAAAGGTTATTGTTTGCTAAAATTTTTTAAATTTTTAAGACTAAAATTATTTTTTACCTTTTGTTTTTTTAAAAACTCCTATTTTCCAAAAAGAAACCAACTTCTTATTGTTTATTAAAAATAAAAAATTTTTTACTTTTATAAAAAAATCGCTTTTCAAATTATTTTATTTTATTCAAGGCTTGTTCGATTCTTTTTTTGCTTTGCTTCTTGCCCAACACCCAAGCGCACTCAAAAGGACTCACGCTTTGTTTTTTCCCGCTTAAAGCCACTCTGAGCGGCCATAAAAATTCTCCTCTTTTTTCCGCAGCCGCTTCCGTCAAAACCTGTTGGATCCGCTCTAACTCAAAATCTTTTTCTTTAACCTGATCAAGCGTCTGCCAGGCTTTGTTTAGTTGTTCCCGTACCTGCTGTTGGCTCATATTTTTCCATTTTAGTAAGTCCGTGGCATATTTAACGGGTTTCAATAAATAATCAACCTCCTTAAATATTTGAGCCGGCTCGCCCACTCTCTGCTTTTGCACTAAAAGAATTTTCTCGATTTTACTTTGCTCCGGCTCCACTCCCTGGATTCCAAAACGCTGCCACATTGCCTTTCCCCATGAAAATAATTTTTCATCAGTTAGTCTTTTTAAGTAATAAGCTTGATACCAATTCAAACGAGCATAATCAAATTTCGCGCCGGCTTTATTCAGTTTTCGCTCGTCAAATTGCTTTACTAATTCCTCTAAGCTAAATATTTCCTGAGTTGTTTTCGGATTCCAACCCAGCAAGGCAATATAGTTAATCACCGCTTCGCTTAAATAACCTTTATAACGAAAATCTTTTACCGCCACCTCTCCATCTCTTTTGCTTAATTTTTTTCCGTTCATGTTTAACAGCTGAGGCAAATGACCAAAATAAGGCAACTTAAAACCAAAAGCCTTATAAATCAAAATATGTTTCGGTACCGAGGGTAACCATTCTTCAGAACGAAACACATGCGTAATTTTCATTAAATGATCATCTACCACCACAGCCAAATGATAAGTCGGAAACCCATCCGACTTAACCAAAACTTGATCGTCAATCACGCGATTCTCAATCCGAATCCTACCTCGAACCAAATCCTTAAAAACCGTTTCTTCCTCTCTGGCAACCTTGAGTCTAATCACGTATGGTTCTTTGTTTTTAAGCTTTTTTTTAATTTCCGCCTCGGTTAATTGGCGACAATAACGGTCGTACATCGGCGCTTGTTTTCTTTGAATTTGCGTTTGCCGCATATTCTCTAACCGTTTGCGAGAGCAAAAACAATAATAAGCTTGATCGGTCCGAATTAACTGCTCTGCCATTTTTTGATAAATTGCCAATCTTTTCGATTGAATATATGGACCCGAAGATCCCTTTTCCACAATTTGACCACGACTGTCAAGGTCAATCCCTTCCTCCCACTCAAGCCCGGCCCATTTTAGCGATTTTATAATTTCCTTAGCTGCTCCCTGAACTATTCTAGCTTGATCGGTATCCTCAAGTCGCACGATAAAATCTCCACCATAATGTCTCGCGAATAAATAATTGGTTAAAATAGTGCGCAAATTGCCAATATGCAAATAGCCGGTAGGCGACGGCGCAAATCTTAAACGACAGGTTGATTGATTTTTTAAAGTCATAACGCTTTCTCTTACTTTAATAATTATTATAAAACTTATTGTTTGTTTGCCTCTAACCGCTTAAAAGCCGGAAGCGCTTTTTGATTAATAAAATCTTGTGTTTCCATACAACCCAAGCTGTTCAATATTGAATTCATAACTTGATTTAACTCGGTAATATTCTTTATTTTTTGTAAATAAGGATATTTTCCCAACACTTGCTTAAAACCATCAAACCTACCTAATATTTCCTTAATGGATTTCATAAGTTGATCTCTCCCGCCAAAATATTTTTCAAGCCTATCAACATTTTCCTTTTTGTTTAAAATATCTCCAATTCGCTTCAGTTTCTCTAAGTCAAAAAAATCAACTAATAAATTTTGTGGTTCCGCGATTTTCTTAAGTAAATAATCAGAACCAATACGGCCAAAACCATTTCGCTCTCTTTTCTGATATAATTCAAAAATTGTTTCAAAATAACCATGATTATTTTTTATAAAAGCAAAGTGTTTTATTAAATCATAACCTTCTGAATCACCGTGTCTAATATGTCTTTCTATCCTTCGAAAATGTTTACTTCCAAACAAAACAAACAATGCTCTAACTTTCTCAAAATTATCTTGGTCATCTTGGTCATTAAGTTGATTGCTCAATGAATAATCAACCACAAATCCAATTTTATTAAGCAAATTTGCAAACTTATCTTCAAAATTCCCGACAATGTTCAATAAAAAATCTTTTAATCCTTCATCTGAAATCGTATCAACTAATTGATAATATTTGTCTAAAAATTCAGCAATAGAAACAAAATACGTATAGATCTTTCCTTTCTTTATATTATCAAGGTCGGCAAGTAATTCATTGAGATTTGCGCTAAATAAACCATTAAATATTAGTTTAATATCTTCTCTAAAAACCATCTTGGTTTTATCATTTTTTATATATTGATTATGTAAATTAACTAAATCTCCCAGCTCTTGATATAAATCCTCACCTGAATAACCATGTCGATCTGCCTCGCTTAAAAAAGCTTCCGCAATATTATGGTTGCTCTCATGAGTTATTAAAGCTATTAAATCTTCGTGAGTATTATTATTCTTAATAACATTTATAACGCTCCCTGATATATGAACGCCGGAAATTTTCCCACCTTCTTTGTTGATTAATCTATCAAATGCTTCCGGTTGTATAATTACATTTATGCTTAAATTAGAGCAAACAATATCCTCTATCATAAGAACATTAAAATACTCGGGGTCTGCATTAAAATATTCACGAATTACCGCCGCTATATTGCTTTTTCTAATTCCCTTAAGCGAATGATATTTTTCGTGTTTGGACTTAATATTGGTGCTGAAATCTTGAATTCGGTTAAAAAATAATATATCATCCTTACAATCGTTATATAGTCTCATCTCTTGTTTTAATTGATTTAACTCTAAATGCAAGTTTTCTTCTTCTTCAATATTATCTACACCGAGCCTTAATAAGACTTCATTAATTAAATTAATTCTTGAGTTAATTTTTTTTAATCTCCTTCTCCGAGAATAAAGCCCTGGTGGTTGGCTTGTCATTATCTTTGTTATTTCCTTTTCAATAATCTCTGAAAAAGCTTCACTATCTTCATCAGCATGTTTTTTTATTAATTTCTGAAGACTTTTGATAATTTCAATTTTCTGTGCCACTTTTTCATATTTTTCCATTAATTTTTGTTCTCTTGATCTCTTGATTGGCGATTCTCTACCATTGTTGTGTTCTCCTACATTTTTAATCATAAAAAATTTATTCTTAATTATAATTATTTCCGCATCGTTCCACTAGGCTCTAAACAAAAAGTTTTGATCAGGAAACTAATCTCTGCTTGTCATTTGTCAAATTCTACTTAAAAATCAATCTCTTGGCAAAAATTGATTTTTCCTTAACCAACTGCTAAGCTTATTATGTTTTGTTAATTCAATGATCCTGGAAATTATAAAATTTAATTTTTTAAGGTTTTTTTCATGCCCTATCAACCTAAAATTGGTATGGAAATCCACATCCAACCCAAAACCAAGAGTAAAATGTTTTGCCGCTGCCCCAACCGCTTTGACCAAACCAAACCCAACCAAAACATCTGCGAAATCTGCGTTGGCCACCCCGGTACCTTGCCCGCCATCAATCAACAAGCCGTCAAAGCTATCATCAAAGCCGGGCTAGCGCTTAATTGCCAAATTAATCGCCGAGTTCACTGGGATCGCAAGCATTATTTTTACCCGGACTTGCCTAAGGGTTATCAACTCACTCAAAACAATACCCCTCTTTGTTATCAAGGATTTCTTATGATTGAGTATCTTGATTATAATCAAAAACCTCAAACCAAAAAAGTTTTAATTAATCGCCTCCACCTGGAAGAAGACGCGGGCAAAGATTTACACCCGGAAAACTCCGACTATTCGCTTATTGATTTTAATCGCGCCGGCGCCCCATTAATAGAGTTAGTAACCGAACCTGTTTTGCAAGATCAAGAACAAGCAGCCGCTTTTTGTCAAAATTTACAACAAATATTCCGTTACTTAAAAATCTCTGACGCGGACATGGAAAAAGGCCAGATGCGCTGTGAAGTCAATATCAGTCTGAGCAATAATCAAAAATCAGGAGTTAAAGTGGAGGTAAAAAATATCAACTCCTTTCGCGGCGTAAAAAAAAGCATTGAATATGAAATCAAACGCCAAACCGGTTTATTGGAACAAGGTAAAAAAATTAAACAGGAAACTCGTGGTTGGGATGCGGAAAAACAAATCACGATTTCTCAAAGAAGCAAGGAGCAGGCTCAAGATTATCGTTACTTTCCCGAACCGGACTTACCGCCAATCAATATTACTGACGGTTTATTAGCAAAAATTAAAAATTCAATCGTGGAATTACCAACGGATAAAATCAAACGTTTTACCAAAAATTTTGGTCTAAATCAAGAAACCGCCAAAATCATCACTCAAGACTTAACCTGCGCCAATTTTTTTGAAAACACAATTTCTGAAATTAAAAGTTGGGTCAAAACCGATGACCGGATTGATTCCCAACAAACACCCAAGGTTATCAAATTAACCGCTAATTACCTTACCACTGAACTAATCCGCTTAACTCAAAAAACTTTGGTTGGTTTTGATCAAATCAAAATAACCCCGGAAAACTTTGCCGAGCTCATGATCATTGTTTATAAAAAACAAATCAATTCCTCAGCCGCTCAAACTGTGCTTAAAAATATGTTCCAAACCGGTGGCGACCCTTCTCAAATAATTAAACAAAAAAACCTTGCGATTCAAAAAGACTCTAAGGAGCTGGGGTCTGTCGTTTCCAAGGTAATCCAAGAAAATCCTCAAGCCGCTAATGATCTAAAAGCAGGCAAACAAAAAAGTTTACAATTCTTAATCGGCCAAGTCATGGCTAAAACCCAAGGTAAAGCCGATCCAAAAACCGCTATTAATATTATTCAAAAACTCGTAAAATAATAAACCGGTTTAATTTTGTTTTTTATTTCTTGGTCTCGGTTTTTTCTTCTTCTTGTTTTTTTGGTTTTTGTTCTTGTTGGCTGGCTTTATCCTGTTTGGCTTGTTCGGGCTGTTCTTGTTGCTTTTCTTGGTCCTCTGATTCTTTCTCTTGAGATTCCTGTCCTTGAGATTTTACGTCATTTTTCTTTTCTTCATGATTTTCTTCCGTTGTTTTTGCCTGGTCATTTTTGGGTTCGGCTGACTTGTCTTGTTCGGCCGCTGCGGTCTCGGTTTTTTCCTTGGTTTCTTGTTGTCGCTCTTGAGCTGTTTTTTCTTCTCCTTCCGTTTTTTTATTTCTCGTGGTTCTGATTCTTATTTTTCTCTTCTTTCCCTTAATAATACCGTCTTCTACCAAGTAATTATAAGCGGTATCGCTCATCTGGGCTCCAACTCCCAGCCAATACTCAATTTTTTCCTTGTTGAATCCGCGCTTTTTCTGATGCGGATCAATCCAGCCTAAAATATCCAAAAACTTACCGCTTACCGCCCGGTCTTTATCCTGGGCCACCATTCGATAATGGGGCTTGTTTTTTTTACCGGTTCGCTTTAATCTGATAATTACCATAAAATGTTATCTTTAATAAATTTAGATAAAAAGATTATCTTTCTGGCTATTAATTAATGCTTTTTCAAAACTAAAGACCATGATCGCTTATGTGTGTAGATACTATAGCAAACACTCTAAATAGTCAACTATCTCATGTATTATTTGCCTAAAAATTTCCAAACCGCTGTTGAGCATATTTCCCAACTCCCGGCAATTGGTCCTCGCATGGCCGAGCGTCTTGTGCTTCATTTAATCCGGTACTCTAAAAGCGATTTACAAGCTTTGGCTCGCTCAATAGCTAATTTAAGCGCCAACCAACTCTGCCTTCGCTGTCACAATCTTAGCGACCAGGATCTTTGTCATATTTGTTCTGATTCCGAGCGAGATTCAAAAACCATTTGTGTTGTTGAAAACATTTTAGATCTCATGGCTATTGAAAACAAAAAAATATATCAGGGTTTCTATCACGTACTCGGCGGCGTAATTAAAATCGGTCAAAAAGATAACACTCATAATCTCAAAATCAAAGAGCTGGCTCAAAGAGTCAAAAAAGAAAAACCCACCGAGGTAATTATCGCCACCAATCCAACTACAGCCGGAGACTTAACCGCTTCTTTACTGGTTGATATTCTAAAAAATTTCCCCAAACTAAAAACGACTCGGATTAACCGAGGCGTGGCGACCGGCACCGAACTTGAATACGCCGATCCACATTCTCTTAAGGCTTCTTTCCAAACCAGACAAAAAATCTAATCAAAAAGGTTTAAGCTGATATTTTTTCAATTTGAATCTCGGTATAAGGTTGACGATGGCCTTTTTTAGTTTGCTCTCTTTTCTTGGGTCGATGCTTCATAATAAGAATTTTTTTTCCTTTACCTTGTTTGATAATTTTAGCTTGTACTTTTGCCCCTTGTAATAATGGTTTACCAATTTTAACCTCCTCGCCTTGTTCCTGCATGGCTAGCAAAACTTTCTCAATATTAATAACCTCTCCTTGTTTATGAGATAATTTCTCCACTTTGATTCTATCGCCTTCTTTAACTAAATATTGTTTTGCTCCGCTTTCAATAACTGCCAACATAAAAAAATAATATTAAAGCAACTTACTCAAGAAATCCGGTTGCCTTTATTTAATCCTAACAAAGCTTTTTTAGCATTATTTTTTACTCCAGTCAACTCAATGCTTAGTATCTAATCGCTTGCGATCTTGAGTATTATTCCTCGAAACCCCAAATATTATCAAAATCTGCTCAAGGTGTGGCAACACCATCCAAATCTCGCCTTCTGATTCAAACAACTTATGTCTTACGCGCTTAGATAATTTTTCTAAAAAAAAACGAGATTTTTATAAGGCGCCTTGATTATACCTGACAAAACCCGCGAACTTTTCTCTAAAGTTTACCAAACATCTAAATTATATAACCAAAACCAATTTTTAGCTCTTTTGCTTAATTGCTTGTTTTACTTTCTCCACCACCTGTTGCGGACTGATACTGGATTTAACAATACAATCTAAAAGCTTAATTTCTGGCTTTCGTTCTTCAGGCATTTTGCCTTCATAGGCGTGACGGATATCATCAAACATAACGGGACTAGCGTTAGTCAAAACCATGATAGCGCCTTGCTTCTTCTTGGGAGGTTTTTCCTTCAAGTTAGCCAACATGGTCATCCCGTCCATGACCGGCATCATAATATCTAAAAGAACCATGTCATAATTTTTTTTATCAAGCTTGTTCAAGCCCTCCTTACCGTTAGCGGCCACATCAACCTTTAAATTCTCCGCCTCTAAAATATCTTTATACATCTCTCGGATCATCATTTCATCGTCTATTATTAAAACCTTGCCTTGCTTGTTTTTTTGTTTTTTTTTGTTATTTGGCATTTTATAATCATTGATTTTTTGGACTTCATAAAACCAAACAATTTACTATCCTGATTAATTATAACTCATTTATAAAAAAACCAAAAGATTTCCTCTTATTATCAAACTTTCTCATTACGCAGCCTCGGTCTATCCATAAAACGAAAGCGTATAAATCTTTTAAATTTCTTACTCAAATCGCTTAAATCTCCATCTTTTTTCTGAATAAAGCTGATATCCGGCCCCTCGATACCAAAAAACCACACCACGCAAGGCAACTTCAATTGAGCGGCCTTTTTCATTAAGAGCTTGGCTTTTTTGGGGTCAGTGGGTTGTCGAATCTCGGTTGTTACCACATCCCGATCGGTTTTATTGCGAATAAATTCAACCGCTTGTTCAAAAACCTGAGCATCGTCTATGCTCCAATGCAAATTCACGTAATCGATATTCGCGTACTTATAAACCCTCATGTAATTCTGGGCTTTTTTCAACAAACGTTTGATGGTTTTTTGATAAGCTTCGCTCTTAAACATATGCTTTTTCACTTGATCAAAAGCTCTGTTTTTAAAAGCTTCGGCCTGAGAATTTTTGCCTTGTTCAAGCAAATCATAATAAATCAATAAAACCAAAAGATCGCATTCCATACCCCCATTAGTCACCTTAGCCCCTTCTTCGCGTACAATTTTCGAGGCTAAATCCAATTGTTTTTTATATAACTCCGCCTTGCTTTTATAATACAAATCGGAAGTTTCTTTATATTCAATTGCCGCGATGGCTGGCCGGCACTTTCTGATAATTTGCCTTAAAGTTTCTTGGTATTTTTCAATATCTTCAGGAAAAACCGCGGGTTCATCTTCTTTTCCCTGATCGTTTCTAATGGTCAAAGCCACTTCTAAATTTTCATCTTGAGCTTTTTTACATTCTTGAATTATTTGCGCCTTTGTATTAATTTGCATTTTTATTTCTGCCAATTTTTAATGGAAATATTCTTTGGTTTATAAAAACTACCTCTTAGTTTTTTAACCAAATTAATTTTTTTACTAAAACTTATGTTATGCTCGCCTAAAGCCAAGCCCATTGGATTGGAATTAACACCCAAAAAAACCATCATGCCTCCGCTGCCGCCCAAAATCGCTAATAATGCTTTTAACAAATTCAACCACCAATCTTTATCAGAATTAAGTTCATCTAAATGCTTTTGCCTTTCGGTTATTTCTTCAAGACTAACTTGTTCTTGTATAGCCAAATCCGGGTTTATGGTTTGCCCTTCTTGCGATTCATCATTATCTTGACCTTGATTTATTATTTGATAAATCGGATCATTTTCATCCTCAACCACAACATAACGATTATCCTGTTGGTTGTAATAAACCGGTTGCTCCTTATCATTCTCATCCTCGTCTCCATCGTCTTCTCCATCCTCGTCATCCTGATCATCTTCATCACCCTCATCGTCAGGATTATTATTTTGCCGCCCAGAATCAGGTTCTGATGTCGGCTCGCCAGGAATTAATTTTCTTATAATTAATTTCAGGGAATCTCCGGCTTCTATTAAATCCGCGATAAAACCGGTTTGGTCTGTATAAACCTGAACGCTGCCCGTTTCATATTCTCCATCTTGCGCGTCTTCGGGAACCATAACTTCATATTTAATAATAATGCCGGTTCCGCTGGGTAAGTCCCATGTCCCCCAAGTTATATCGCCCGTGTCTCCACTGTTGGGGCCCTGATCCGATGTTTTTATCGCGCCGTTTTCAATAATAATTATCTCGCCTAATGTTAAATTTTCTGGTAATTCATCGAAAATCTCCACTCCGGTATAGTCATCATCTCCATAGTTTATTATTTCTAGCTCAACCCAAACCGATTCGCCCGGATCTACTTCTGGATCCGGAATATTTTTGTCAATTTCAAGCGGCGCCAAGAAAATATGCTCGGTAGCGATTGGAGAAAATATCTGAGCTCCGGCTAATCGGTTTCCCACTGCTTGAGCATTGTTTTGAGAAAACCCGTCTGGCGTAGTCTCGTCTTGCTCGACTTCAAAGGTAATTGTTAAGTACTCATCAATGCCCAAATCCATGTCCAAATCCCATTCCAGATGCGATCCGGTCACTGTTGGCCGAATACTGGCATCATCAATTACCGTACCATCGCTGAACTCAACTTTAGTGGTGTTGGCAATATAATGCCAACCCTCTGGTAAATCATCATTGGCTCTAATGTTAAAAACCGGATAGTTATAGCTCATGATTTTAAGCGAAAACTCGGCTCGAGCCCCATCTTTTTGTGATAAAGATTCTGGTTTTACGCTTTTATCCAGTTTAAGTACCAAATCCAACCAATCATCCAGCAAAGGCAACATCGGATAACCCAAGTCTAAATACGGAGTCCCCGTATCGCTGGCGTCTGGATCTTGTCCCCAAAGCACTACAACTGGATTGTTAGACCAAATACGCATACCGGAATTTTCATTATCCGGATCAAAAAAACGCCTTGTTTCTAATTTATTAATCACATGACTTTCATCATAAACTCCATCGGTTGGACTGTAGTCAACGTAAACAACGGTATCGTCTTCTGTGGCGGTAACAAACACAGGCGAGCCATTAACGCTCGGAATATCTTCAGAAGAACCTGGCGCCCAACCTAAAAAATACTCATTGGCCAACAAGTGATCGGGAATTAGACTAAAACCCCAATCATAATTAAAGTCCTCAGTGTCCACGGAACCCACCCCCCAAAAAACATGATCGCTGCTAAAATAAACCGAGGTATTAGTAGGTACCGCCACGCCGGTAGCATCCGAATAAGCGACTGTTTCTTTAGCCGCCATGGTAAAAGTCCCTTGCTTATCTAAATCCTGATATTGAATATCGATGTCATAATCATTTGGATTGTAAATATAAAAATCAGAATCCGCGCTGCTAAATCCGCCTAAAGGCGCGTAATATTCTCGGCTCCACAGACCGTCTGGCACAACAGTAAACCCCCTGATTTCTGAACTAATATTGCTCTGGGTTTGCCCCACCAATATTTGAGTTTGCACCGACTTGTCGGCGCTAACCGAGGTGTTGGCGTTATTATCCGTTAGCAACACTGTCTCTCCTTGATTTAATTGTTGTTGTATATCCACTCCGGCTGTGTTTGGATCATCAATTTCAACCGCCGTATTATCTTCAATTGCCTGCACCAACAAAAAAGTTCGATTAAAATCATCATAATTGTAAGGCGCTTGCGCTAAATCTGCCCCAAAAGGGATGCTATAATCCGTTAACAAAGCCCGGGTTGGATATAGCTCCCAAGAAAAAGCATAAACCGTTCCTAATGATTCCGGCCAAGTGGCTCGACTTACAGAAATTGGACCGCCTGCAATATATATTTTATCCCCGCCATCATAATACAAATCGTTTCCTCTTGGGTTAACCGGTACGTTTTTGCTTTCAAATTCAACAAAATCGCCTTGATTTAAAAAGGCGATTTCATCGTTAGTGTTTTCCGGATCGGTTGGGTCAAAAGTATAACCATTTTCCCAATGATCGTAATAAATTTTCGTATTATCCAACGAGGTGGTTACGGAAATCACCGAACGCAATCCCTGGCTTTCAACCAAAACCGGATCATTATCCATTCCTGTAAAAACCTGCCATAATATTTCTTCTTGCCCCGGAATCAAAAATTCCTGATAACCGGCCGCGATATCGGCTCGCGCCTGCTGGCAACCAATACCGAAAGTACCTAAACCCAACGCTAAAAAAACCTTTATCACCCCCCAGCTAATATATTGCCTTTTCCTCCTGGTTTTCATTTTTATATTTTTAAAAAAATTTCTATTTTTTAATTATCCTTTTAAAAGACCGCTGAAGTTTAGAAATTTGAATTTAAATATGGTCATCAAAATTGTCTACCATAAAAATCTTTTAAGATTAATCTAGTATTATTTTTTATCATTTTTTTTGATTAATTCCATCTTATAAAATTTTTAAATCTTTGTCTATACTTCCTCAATCGCCTTTATAAAACCAATTTTATCGTTATCTAACCGCAATCATTGATTTTTTTTCTAAAATAACCTAAAATTTAAGCAACCAAATCCGAAAATTGTTTATTTGAAAAATCTTTGGAAGAATTCTAAATTTTTACAAAATATATTTAGATGTTGTTCCATCAAATATAATCCAGAATTGCTAAGCGCGTTATTCCGGCATCTTTAATTATTAAATACAAAAATGCAATCGATTCCACCAAAAAATCTAAAAACCAAAGTCGCGAATCTAAAGTTAATTCGCTATAATTTGAGCGCCCTGGCCGAAACCATGGCTTACTTGGGTTTAGCAATCGCTGTTCCGTTTATCTTTGCCCATACTCCCCAAAATCAATGGATCACTGGCACGCTTGTCAACACGATTTTAATAATCGCTTGTGTCCGCACGGGTTTAATAAACGCCGCCTTCATTGCTGCGGTTCCTTCTGTCATCGCTCTCCTGCGAGGTCTCTTGCCTCTGCCTATGGCCGCCGCCCTCCCTTATATAATCATAAGCAATATTTTAATGATTATGATTTTTTCCCGGTTATTCCAAAGAAATCGAGTTTTCGCGGTTATTTCCGCTTCGTTTGCCAAGTTCTTGTTCTTGTTCTCCATAAGCTCCTTGCTTATTGCCGATAAACTACCCCAAAAATTTGCCTACATGCTAAGTTTGCCTCAATTGATAACCGCTTTAGCCGGCGGACTCCTGGCGATGTTACTGCTTAATATATGGAAAAAACAATCCCCTGCCCAGTAGCAAGACCAATACCAAGATATTCCCCGACAAAATGATAAACAACCGTGTAGTTTTATTATTTATTTTACCTTTGCCGTAAGTTAGTTTTTATATTTCATGAAAAGAAAAATTTTTTTCTGGTCTCTATTGTTAATCGGTTTTCTCAGTGCGGCCGTTGGCTGGATTTTTATCAATTCTTTTTTTCAAACCGCGAATTTGAACTGGACCGGCATCACAATTGCCTTCACCTTACATCTTTTTTGCTTGTTTACTTTAGTTATAGTTTCAGATAAACACGCGGAGATCTTGGCCGTCTTTGGCCTATTACCGGCATTAATCGTGACTCTCAGTTGGCTTGTTTTTTTTAGCTTGATCTTATCAAGTACTATCTACTTTATTGGTATTAATCGAGTAAAAAAAATTCAAAAGAACTCAATCAAAATCAAAATGATTCACGCTATCATTTTCGGTTATGCGTTAATATCCACGCCGGTTTGTTTACTCCCCTCGACCGCATACTATGTTGAGCTAAACCACAATCAAGAAATTGCCGGTTTACCAAATTTCAAGGTTAAAATCCCTCAAATCATTACCGATTCCATGATGAATATGTTTAATAATCTAATTCAAAACGATTTTTATTTCAGCAATCCGGAACTGACTACTCAAGAATTAATAAAACAAAAAATCAGGCAAGAAGCTGAAGCCCAAAATCAAGAATTTGACCCCAACACTCATCATTCTCAAGAGATTCTTAACCAACAACATCAAAACTTAGAAAAAAGCTTGGATATGGAGCTGAAACCGGAACAAACCATGTCTCAAGTCTTCAATCGATTGATCAATCAAGAAATAGAACATTATTTTAATTCTTTAAGAAACAACCAATCAGTTCCCGGCTGGGGACTGGCAATCGCGCTTTTTATTACTTTAAAAACCATTACTTGGGCTATTAGAATGCCTTTGTCCTTGGCAATAACATTTTTTTATAAAATCCTAAAAAAATATGGCCTTATTACGGTGGAAAGAAAACTCCGGCCAATTGAGCGTCTGCGAGTCGCAAAATAATGACCTGGATTTATGTTTACTGTTTTTTATTGCAATAAATATTTTTTTATATTAAATTAACATGAATTGATCCCCTAACATAAAAAATCATGAAAATACCCAAAAAATACTTTCCAATCCTTTTGGTCAATGCCGCCTCTTTGATTCTTTTCAGCATTATTTTCATTACCAGTCAAAATAACGAGTTTTTAATCTATATCGCGGTTATTATTTTTTTTCTTTTCTTAATTCTTAAAAGCAGCCAAACCATCTATTACCCAAATATTGTGCTTTGGGGTATGACTATTTGGTCAATTATGCACATGACCGGCGGCGGCATAGTTTACAACGGCAAAAAAGTATATGAGTTAATGCTTATAGACTTAATTGGCCAACCATATTCTATTTTTAAATTTGATCAATTTGTTCATATTTTTGGTTTTGGAGTAGCCACTTTGATGCTGTATTATTTACTTAAACCAAATATAAAAAAACCCATTCGCTGGATTTCAATTTCAATTATTATAATAATGGCTGGTTTGGGAGCCGGTGCTTTAAATGAAATTATTGAATTCTCAACCGTGCTAATGTTCAAAGATACCGGCGTAGGCGGTTACCACAATAATTTAATCGATTTGGTTTGCAATTTAATCGGCTCGCTTATAGCTTTATTCATTATTTGGAGCTTGGATAAAAAGCCGAGGCGAACCTAAATCAAAGTGATTGATTTTTTCTTGCATCATAATAATCAACCCCTTTTTGAAAAGCGATAAAATTATTAGCGATAATAATCTTGTCACCCTTGATGATATAATTCAAGGAAACCGTATTGTCTTGGGATAAATTTATATATCGACCGCCCTCAAAAACACTACTGTCGTTAAAAATAGCATCAATCGGATTATACCTTAATTCTGATTCGTTTAAAAACAACAGATAGTTTTTCAAGGCAAAAACAATATTCGATTCCCAATTTTTAATAATTTGTTTGGTTCTTTCCTGATCGGCGTAGATCGAGGTCAATATTAACGCGATGCCCGCTGTGTTATTTTGCCCTTGATTCGGTACAATCAAAAAATTAAAGTTATTGGCAATAATTCTGGAAACTTCTTCCGGGAGAGTTAGTTCCATTACTTTAGCAAGATCGGTAAACGACATCTCTTGAGAAGATCCTTTTCGATAAAAACTTACCTCGATTATCCTGTTTTCTTGTTGAGCGATTCTGAAATATTCTTTCAATGCCAATTCAAGGTCGGTAATTGATTGGGTAGCGGTATCAATTTCAATATGTTTATGAGTGGAAGTATCCGCCGGTAATTGATCGGATCTGGTCGGTTGCGGTTTTTGGGTCTCGGAAGATGTTGGACTAACGCTTGGCGATTCTGTAGGCTCCTCCTGGCTTTGTTTAGAGTATTTTAAATAAGCATATAATCCAACCGAGATGGAAATCAAAACCAATGCTATAACAACTCCGGTAATGATTAATTTTTTGATTTCATTATCTTCGCCGCTGCCATCATCCAATTCGGGAAATTCAAAATTATCCGGTTTTTGGTTACCGGCTCTTGCTGAATCCTGATTGTTTTTGCCTTTTTGGTCCTGGTTCCAATCCTGATCCCAAGCCTGTTGAGGCCGGGGTTGTTGAGTTGACGATCCGGGAAATTGATTCTGTTGACCAATATTATCAGGCCTGTGGTTAGAAGGGGCGTTAAAATCATCCAAAGGCCCCTGCTGAGAACCCCTAAAGGCCGGGTCAACCGGATTTCGACTTCGTTTTTTTAAATCGTCTCTGGAAAATGGAGGTCTAGCCATTTACTTTTTTAATCAATTGTTTTGTGGTTCTTTTTCTTTTTTCCTTTTAAATGCTCTTACAAATATAACATATAATCACCAAAACCCCAAAATTTCTCGAGAACCGCTCATCGACCCTTTCTTTTTCTTGAAAAATATGTTAAACTCATTAATACTTTATTCTGATTTATCCCCTAACATCAAGACAATTAATAAAGATCACATGCCGGAAAAAATTAAAAGAAAAAAGACCCTTCCCACCTTGGATTCCAAAACTATTAATTATTTAAAGGCCAGAAAAAACCAAAAAAACAATATGTTTATTAAAAGAAAAAGTAAATCAAGGTTGGGTAGAGAAAATTTAACCTATTATTTATACTGGTTACTTTTTGGTGTTACTTCTATCGGTATAATTTTTATGATCAGTAGGTTTTTAATTGGTAGAAATGTTTCCGCCAAAATAATTTACACCCAAGGTGAAGTCATGATTAAAAAAGATAAAAATCAAGAATGGGAAGAGGCCGATGCCGAAACCAAACTCAAAAACAATTACGAAATCAAAACCAATGCCGACTCCCGAGCCATTATTAGTTTAGATAACGGCGGTTTGATTCGACTCAAACAACGTTCCCGCATTGTCTTGACCAGCGAAAGCAATGACATTCTTATCATTCAAAATTATGGCAAAATCTATCACCGAGTGGCTAAAACCAGCAAAAAAAATAAACGTCAATATAAGGTTCTGCTAACCGGCACCCGGGGCATTGATAAAATCAAAATTCAATCCATAGGCACTGCTTTTTGGAGTGAAAAAATCGGCATGGAGGTTACTGCCGGAGTTCTGGAAAATGGCATAAAAGTAACCAAAGGCAAAGAAGATCCAATCATTATTGAGGAGGGTCAAAAAATCACTATTGAAAACCAAACCAAAAGTAAGTCCGACATTCAAACAGCTGATCTGGAAGACGATTTCTTATTATGGAACATTGAACAAGATGAAAAGAAAAACATGGCATTGAGTTCCTATGTCTCAGTAAAGCTATCCGAGATTCAAAATGATCAACGTTCTTCTGAAAACAATGAAACCAACCAAAACTCAAGTCAAAATTCGGGCAGTGGCGATGTTGTGCTTAAGGGCACCGCCGGTGAAGACGGTATTAAATTTGAATGGGAGTTAAACGATATAAAAGCGCCTAACGGTTTTAAGTTGGTAAGAGGCGGCAATCCTAATCCGATTTACCCCGGAAGTCGATACCAATCAATTTCCTCCCCGGAAAAACGACAATTTACCTGGAAAATCACTGACGGTAAAACCTATTATTTTCGTCTTTGCGTGGCCGAAGCCTCAACCGAATGTCGGGTTTACTCAAATAATGTGGAAATTGAAACAGTGGAAAAAGACACCTCCACGCGTCGGGAAGACTGCGAAGATTCTGGAGGCGACTGGAAAAAAGATGAAGAAATTTGCGAATGCGAAGACGACCAAAAACTACAAAACAATAAATGCGTTGATTTAAATGAAGAAGAGGAGGAGGAAGAGGAGGAAGAAGAAGAAGAGGAGGAAAAAGAGGAAGAGGAAGAAGTAGATTACGCCAATTCAGTGAGCTTAAGCGGATCCAGTCCGGACAAGGGCGAGGCAAAACTATCTTGGTCTATATCGGGCGGTCAAGCTCCGGATGGTTATAAGATTGTCAGAAGCAAAAGTAAAAATCCCACTTATCCTGATGACAATCCGATCTCCATTACCGATGAAGATGACACCGGCTATACCTGGGAAGATCTTGAAGAAGACGAAACTTATTATTTCCGAGTTTGCGTCTGGAATAATACTGACAAAAAATGCGAAACTTACAGCAACAACGAAGAAATCGAAATTGATGATTAGTTATCAGGTTGCCTTTTCTGTAAAAAAATATTATAACTTTGATAAACATACCTAAAAATCAGCTAAAAAAATTATAATTTTAGTTTATTTTATGTTTAATTTAAACCTGCCAGGGTAGCTCAGCTGGTCAGAGCGTGGGACTCATAAGCCCAAGGCCGTGGGTTCAATCCCCACCCCTGGTACAAAAAAATTTAATTTTATCTGATGGGAGCATTAAGTAAAAAGATAAGCTCTAATGTCCTTGTATAAATTACACCACCTAAAAAATCAATCTTTACAATAACCTCAAATACCCTCAATTGACAGTTTTTTACTTTTCTTTAAACTGTATGATTAGATATGAAATTTCATTTTAGTTTGCGCTGTTAGCGTTTATTTTAAATTTATTCGATTTTTTTGTTTTATCGGTAATAAGAATTACGCATTTAACAAAATTTAAAGAAAATTCCAAACTTTTTTAAGTTGTGTTGATAAATATATGTCCAAGATTCCATTTTTACCTTAAAATTTACTAAGCGCGTAATTTTTAATTAACATTAATCAAACAAAAAATGATTAAAATCAAACAAAAATACCGAATAGCTTTTGTCGGCACTAGATTTTCCGGTATAGACGGAGTCTCGCTTGAAACCGAAAAATGGGATGAGGTGCTTACTCAAATGGGGCATAAATGCTTTTACTGGACCGGTGAAAGCGAAGTTAATCATGGTCGTATAGTTCAAACCGTGCCTTTGGCCAGCTTCCAACATCCGGTCATTCTAGGCTTGCAAAAACAATATTTTTCCATAAACCAACGCAAACCCAAAATCACTCAACAAACCGAAAAAATAAAAATCGATCTTAAAAAAAATCTACACCGCTTCATTAAAAAACACCGAATTGATATTATTATTCCTCAAAATGCTCTTTCAATCCCCATGCATATTCCCCTAGGCTTGGCCATCACCGAATTTTTAATTGAATCCGGCATCCCGGCAATTTCTCATAATCATGATTACTATTGGGAAAGACAACGTTTTTCAGTTAATTGCGTTCATGATTATTTAGATAGCGCCTTTCCTCCTCGTTTTCCCAACATTCAACACGTTTGCATAAATACGATCGCTCAAGAGGAACTGGCTTACAGAAAAGGAATTAGCTCAAATATCATCCCTAATGTCATGCCTTTTAAACAAAATCCGCCACAAGAAGATATTGCCATTACCAAAAAATTAAGAAAAGATTTTGGCATTGAAGATAACGAGCTTTTAATTTTACAACCCACTCGAATCGTGCCCCGCAAAAGAATCGAGAAAGCCATTGGTTTGGTAGGAATCATGAACCGTTTCCGGCCCGCCAAACTTCTTATTACTCATTCTTGGGGCGATGAAGGCGACGCTTACCTAAAAAAACTCCAAAATTTAGCCAAAAGGGACAAAACTCCCATGATTTTAGCTTACGAACAGCTTGCCACCAAAAGAGGCAAAAACAAAAAAGGTCAAAACACTTACACCCTGGAAGATTATTATCTAGCGGCTGATATGATGACCTATCCATCGATTGCCGGCGAAGGCTTTGGTAACGCTTTTCTTGAAGGTCTATATTACCAAAAACTAATCGCGATTAATAACTATCCGGTATATGAAAAAGATATCAAACCCTTGGATTTTGAAGTTATCGAATTTGATGATGAACCTAGAATTAATCATGTGCGTAAAGCTTTAGCTTACCTGGAAGATCAAAAAAAGCTTAAAAAAGCAGTGGCTTACAATTACAAACTGGGCATGAAACATTTTTCCTACCAAGCGCTTAGTAACAAACTTAACTATTTAATCTATCTTTGCTATCTTTGTATCAAGCATTAATTTTATAAATTATGAAAACCAATTTAACCCCTGAACAGAGCCAAAAACTTAAAAAAGTGCTAAAAAAAATATTTCATCAAAAAGCTAATAAATCTTTATTTAATCGTTTTCAAAAAGTTATTCAAGCTTATTTAAAAAAACACAAAATTGATCCCGGTCAATCCAAAAAATACCAAGCCCATAAAAGGCTTAGCCAAAAAACCGCTATTTTTATCACCTATGCCGATTTAATTCTTAAACAAAATCAAAAACATTTTCAAGCCTTAGATCGATTTGCTAACCAATATCTAAAAAATAAATTCGATACAATTCATATTTTACCCTTTTATCCATACTCCTCAGATCGAGGCTTCTCGGTTTTGGATTATGAAAAAGTCAATCCCTCAGCTGGCGACTGGACACACGTCAAGAAACTAGGTAAAAATTTTAAATTAATGTTTGATTTTGTTCTCAATCATATGTCTGCTCAAGGCAAGTGGTTTAAAATGTTTTTAGATCAAAAACCCGGTTTTGAAAATTTTTTTATTCACTTTAAAACCAAAAATGCGATTTCCAAAAAAGATTTAAGTAAAATTCTTAGGCCTCGAGTTTCTCCGCTTTTAACAAAATTTAAAGCAAAAAAACGCGATATTTATGTTTGGACCACTTTTAGCGCTGATCAAGTGGACTTTGATTATCGCGAACCCAATGTTTTACTACAAATGACCAAAGTAATGCTGCTTTACTTGGAAAAAGGTCTTGATTTTGTACGCTTGGATGCAACCACTTATGTCTATAAACAGCTAGGCACCAATTGCGCCCACCGACCCGAAGCTCATGCCATTGTTAAATATTTTCGGGTTTTGTTTGATATTATCAAGCCCAACGCCACTATAGTAAACGAAACCAATGTTCCGCACCACGACAATATTTCTTATTTTGGCAATGGTTATGATGAAGCTCAAATGGTTTATAACTTTCCTCTACCGCCTCTCACTATGCACACTTTTATTAAAGGCGATTGCACAAAATTGGCTAACTGGGCCAAAACTTTAAGCAAACCCTCTCCCGTAACCGCTTATTTTAATTTCCTGGACTCTCATGACGGTTTTGGGGTTTTGCCAGCCAAAGGTATCTTGACCGATCAAGAAATTAAAAATCTGGTTAAGGAGACCCTAATAAGAGGTGGATTGGTTAATTATCGCACCGAATCAGATGGCAGCCAAGTTCCTTATGAATTAAACATTACCCTTTACAGTTTTCTGAATCCCCAAAACTCTAAAGACACTGAGGAAATTAAAATCAAAAAACATTTGGCCGCTCGCGCCTTGGCTTTAAGTTTAAGAGGCGTGCCTGGCGTATATTTCCACGGTTTAATCGGCTCCACTAACGATAAGCCTCATGCTCTGGAAACCGGCATCAATCGCGATATTAATCGAGAAAACCTAAAACAAGAGGACTTGCAAGATGTTTTAGAAAATAAAAAATCAAGAAGAAGTCGAATCTTTAACACTTTTTTAAAAATTCTGACCATCCGTAGCAAAGAAATCGCCTTTCATCCGGCCGGCGGTCAAAAAATCATTCTTCAAAACAAAGCTGTTTTCTCGCTTATCAGAACCTCGCCCGATAAAAAACAAAAAATCCTATGCTTAATCAACATAACCAACAAAGCGCAAACCATTAAAATTGACAAAGACTTTTACCTAGAAAATGCCCAATCGCTAAAAGAACTTATCAGCGGTAAATCAATCGGTTTAAAATCAAGTTATATCCTATTTAAACTTGAACCTTACCAAACCAGCTGGTGGAAAGTTATATCAAAATAAAATCAGCGGTTTTACCCGCTGACAAAGAAAATATTTTACTATGATTGTTAACCAAGCTCAATATATGTTATTTTTTCTTTCTGGCTTTCCAAATCAAGGCTCCCAAAGCTCCAACCATCAAACCAACCGAGGCTGAAATCGCGGTTGCTTTTTTAGGATTATCTTTTACATATTCTTCCGCTTTTTCCATTGCCTCATTCATTTCTTTTTTCATTCGCTTTATTTCTTCTTGAGCTTTTTCGCTAAACTCCTCGTATTTTTCTTTTGCTCCTTCGGAAAAATCCTTGCTCTTAGCTTCGATTAAATCTCTAACCCTAGCCAGGGAATCTTGCATTTCCTTTTTTGCTTTTTCCAATTCTTTATCTGATTTGTGTTTAGTCATGTTTTTTAATTAATTATTATCTTTATTTCTAGTTTATCAAACCAGTTCAACTCGTCAATTTTCATACTTAATCAACAAAAACTGCCGTTATATAACTGGTGTTTTCTGCCATGGCATCATGCATTATTTCCTGCGAGCAAGTATTTCTAATTTTTTCCACCTGATTCGCATTTAAATAATTCATAGCTTCCAATAATGCAATTATTGAACCGGGAGAGTCAAGATTATCATTATTAAAGGTTTTAATTTTGACCAAATCCCCATTCCTTATCGCCTTCCATGATTGCTTGTCTTTACCCTTGGTTTGCTGTTTATCCAAATAATGAGAAAAATCAACCGAAGCAATAATTACTGTGTTTTGATCGGCAATTTTGCCTAGCAACCGCCCCAGCTCTCGCGCTTGATCTAAAGAACTGCCTTGTTTGACAATAATGGGCATGAGCTTAGCTTTAGGCAAAAAATGATTAATAAAAATAGTCAAATCAGCGATGGCGTGTTCATTCTCCACCACCAAAGGCTCAATGGAACAAAAACTACATCTTTGCGCTATTGCTCTTGTTTCAAAAACAGCCGGCTTTACCAAGCTACCTCCCTGCAATCGCCAGCCCCAATCGCTTAAAATAACCCGAGCTTCTCCCTTTTCAAAATGGTTTGGCCCAATCACGATAACTTTATTAATGTTTTCTGATTCCAGCTGGCTAAAAACCTCCGCGATTAATGAACTGGCTAACAAATGATGCGGCACAATCGCGCCTCTTATTGAGCCGTTCAAGTCTAATTTGTGATATTGTTTTTTCAAAGCCTGAGGAGCCAACCGCGGATCAAAACTTCTTGTCGGGTAAATTTGATAATCTGTTGCTTTGTTATTCTTGATTGTTGCCTCATCTACAAAAAACGAGTTTTTGGTTTTTAATTGCTTTTTTGGTTCTGCCTTGACTTCAATTTTAACTGTTTGTTCTTTTGCCTTATTTAACCAATAACCCCCGACTAAAACCAAAATTATCAGCAAGGCAACGCTTAAATGGCTAATCTTGTTTTTCATCCTGTTGGTCTTTTTGTCTTGATCGATTAGTCCTTGCTGGCCAAGTTTTCATTTTATTTTTTAATTTACCTAAAATATTATAACGTTTTTGTAATATTAAAACTAAAACCATGCCTGTGCTTAGTAAAACCGAAATAATAACTAAAATTACTAACACTAAGACGCCTGAGGCTTTATTGCCTATTCTGTCTTGACCGTAAATCGTTGTAAAACCGGTTTCATCTTGCTTTTCTGGATCAGCGAGAGCCTGATCGATTTTGATTTGCTGGACCTTGGATTGAGCAAAATAATCCGGATCATACATAGCCTCTACTAAAGCCGGCGGAGCAAAAAAATCTCCGGCATTTACCGCTCTAGCAAAATAATAATAATTCGAATCTGAACGCCACCAACGAATAGGCAATTCCGCTCCGCTAATAGTTTCCCGCGCTTGCGAATAATTACGTGATGGAGGATCCATGTTATCCGGCTCGTTATCCAATTCTCGGTTGACAAAAACCATACCACTGGGTAATTCGTCTTTGATAATCGTAAAATTGATCGGCGTTTGGGATTCAACCTTTAATTCCACTTTTACTGTATCCCCAACCGCTATTGGCTGATCCGGTCGACTAAAATTAATATACCGTCTTTGAATCTTCATATTCTGTTCCTTAGGTCCTGGTTCTCTTAAGGTTCGGTATAATTCGGCTCTAAAATTTGAAAATAATTTTTGGTTATTGGTTTGGTTGTTAAACTGGTCAATCTTCTCTATTACTATTTTATTTTCATCCAAATCATTTTTATCAACCGGCAATTCAAAAATATCAGTCTGGTTGTACTTTTTAATTAACCCGGTTTTAAATACCTGTCCGTTTAACAAGATCCGATATTGCGTTTCAACCTGATCCAAACCTTGAGAATGATAATAATCTACCAAAGCTTGAATGGTTTGCGCCGTAACAAAACTATTATACCAATAGCCTTTTTCTTTATTAAGCATAATTTGCCTGACTAATTTAGTCGTTAAACCTTGATCCACTCCGCCCGCAATCATTGCCCGCAACCCCAAAGCATTTGAACCCGCTCTTGAACCATAATTCCAATTCGACGTTTCTTTAAAATACGCTCTATCTCCCTCAACCTCTAACCGATTTAACAAATACTCTATTCCATTGCTGGATTTATCTGTATAACCATTGGCTAAGTTAGCTGAAATTGCCATAAATAAATAATTCATTGGCAAATCATTAAAATTATCAATTCTGGTGTATCTAAATTCACTTTCAGAATCTAATTTGGTCAAAGCGTAAATAATCGCGATTCTATCCCCCCGATCCAATCCAAACTCAAACTCGTCAATTTTCTGAGCAAAATTTCTATCATGATAGCTTTCAAAGTATTTTTTAGCCCGCTCAATTATCATTGGATCAACTTCCGCCCCGACTTTTTCTGCTCTCACCAAATATTCAACGATATAAGCGCTTAAGAAAAAATCATCATAATCTCCTCCCCACCAACTCCATGCGCCTCGATTATTCTGTAATTTAGCCAATCTTTCCAAACCTCGGTCCATCATTTTGTCCAACTCTTTCTGTTCATGAATTTGAGCGAACAATTCCGGATTTTCCTTGGCTATCACAATTGGCACAAATCGACTGGTAGTCTGTTCCGCGCAACCATAAGGATATTTCACTAAATAATCCATAGCCTCCGGCAAGGCTCCCAAATAGGAAGCAAAAACCGAAACCGTGGCTTTACTATCCCGGTTTACCGCATCTTCAGGAAAAGAAAAACTATACTCAGCGTTGCCTTTTTTAGATTCCGATATCTTCTCAATGAAACCAAAACGCTTTACCGGGATTTCCTTTTCGATAGCGTCTCCAATATTCTCATTATTTATCGATTGGGCTTTAATGCTAATCTTTGCGTTTTGTTTGACAATCTTAGGTTCAACCTCAAAATACACCTGTTTTAATTGGTTAGGCTCTAAGATTATTCGCGTTTGCTTTTGCTTGACTTCTCCGGCATCAAATTCAAAATCTACTCTGAATTCATGGGTTTTTTGAGTAAAATTATGCACCAAAGCGGAAATTACAATTTTGTCTTCATTTCTTAAAACCTTAGGCATAATTGGCCTCACAATCACATCTTGGGTCACAACTATTTCTTTAAAGCTTTGACCCGCTTCATTGTTTTTAGTCATACCGGTTGCCTGCAACACCCAAGTGGTTAGATTATCGGGTAATTTAAAAGATATTTTTGCCTTACCGTTCTTGTCTGTTCGAACCGTTGGATTCCAGTAAGCCATATCCTCAAAAACCGATCGCATTCCAATCCCGCCTTTATTATTATGCACCCATATGTTTTGAGCAAAGAATGTATGTTTATGTTCAATTTCGAGATTATAAAAAACTTGTTTGTCTTTTCGCCATTCAATTTTTTTTACTTTTACTTCTTTCCCGTCTTTATCAAGCAAATTATCCCCAACCTTAACTTTGTCCGCCCGCTGCCATCGAGCATTTAAATATAGATAATGTTCCGGGGTAATCTTGAGTCGATCATTAATATTTATATAACCATCAACCTTAACTTGAGTTTTGTTTTTAATCCTGGCTTTAACCAGATTCGAATCATGCAGATTTTTCCTGGTTAACACTTGATCTCCGATTTCAATATCTTTGATCTGTTTTTCCTCGCCATTAGCGGTTAAAACCTTGGTATAACCCGGAAAACAACCTCCCATTTCCGCCGCGTAAATAGAAATCCCCTGTAATGAATGCGCTTCATTGGTGTCATTTGTCCTGTGACGATAAAAAAAGTCCAAAATATTTCTCTGTTTATCCTCAGCTAATTCATAAATGGCTTTATCCACACTCCAAACCGCGGCTTCAGCTTGAACCGGGTCGCCATCACTATTCAAAGCCAAAATTTCCATGTTTACCTGCTCTCCAACACTATACTCCTTTTTATCGGTCTTTACATGGAAAGACACGGCCTTGGTGTTGTTCTCAACGTCAATCTCAGCACAATCGTTTTCCAACCCCTGTTCATCAAAACCGGCGCCGCAAAAATACATATTCGAAATATAACTTTCTCGAACGGGAATTTCCACAGTCGCGCTCCCATTTTCATCTAAACTGATTATTTGAAAATCCTTTAAAAAACCTCTTTCAGTGGTGAAAAGCAAGTCCTGATTCTTCATACCTGAACTAACATTAATAATAGCCGTTTGCCCGGGCGCATATTTTATTTGCGTGTCTTGTTTCGAACCGATCTCCCCCTTGACGGTTTGTAATTTCAGATCCCTGTTTTTTTGAAAATCTTGATTATTGCTATTACCGTTTACCCAAAAAAAATACGTTGTTTTGATTTCCCGATCTTGGCTATCCTTAGCCGTAATCAAAATATAATAACTACCGGGTATCTTGTGATTAAACTTAAAGCTAAATTTGCCTTGACTATCCGAGGTTGTAGTTAGTGTTTGCATAATTTCAGTTTGATTTTCCGCCTTTTCACCCTGATAAGACCACCAATTCCGCACAATCCGAGCTTGCGCTTCAACATTTTTAACTTTTTCTTGATTGTCTGAAAATAATTCAAAATTCAGTTCCTTTTCCTGATCAACTTGCCAACCATACTGATCGTTTTGGTTAAGAATAACAAAATCCCCTTTTTGTACCAATGTGGTAGTCCGAGCTACAACCGGATTGTTGCTTTGATCCTGAGTCGAGACTTGGATGGTCACAAAAAAAAGGCTATTATCATCTACCAGTTCAGCTGCTTTATATTTTATTTGAGCTTTGCCAAGTTGATCTAAGTTAACTTGACCGCTTTTTATTGATTGATTTTTATATGACCTATATTTATAATAATCTTCCGGACTCAAATTTTTTAATCTATCTTTAGAATAATATATAGTATTAATTTCTCTAGCAAAAATCTCATAATTTACTTGCTGATTCGCCGCCGGTTGACCGAAAAAATACTTTCCCTCAATGTCAACTTCCACCTCTTCATCCGCTTGATATTTATCCTTTAAGGCTTCAACCTCTAAAGTGTATTCTGGTTTTTGATAATATTGAACCTCAAAATTAATCAAACCCGAATTCCTAAAATAATAATAAAGGGGATTTCTTTGTTGGTCGTCATTGTCGGGAATGGTCACTCTCAAAGAATAATTTCCTGTCTTAGCGCTTTTCGGCAGTTTAAATTCATGATTAAAAGCGCCCCACTCCGAAACCTCCAAGGTTTGCTTATAAACTACTTCCTTGTCTTGACCATGCCTCAGATAAGCCTCAACCAAGACCTTGCCCGATTTAATCCATAATTCTCCATCTAAGTCTTGGCGCATGAAGCCTTTATAATAAACCTTGTCTCCCGGTTTATAGATTGGTCGATCGGTAAAAATATAGATTGCCTGTTCTGGTTCCTCGGCCTTAAAATTACTTACGTTATAATCGTGCTCCATGTTAATATAACGCAAATTCACTGGCACTAAGGCATAATCGTTACCATTCTTAACAATAACAATATCAACATCTTTACTGGCCAAAATTTTCCCAATGCCATCATTTCCGCTCATGCTGCGCTCAACGACTGACCGACCGTAAAGTAAATTATAGGCCACAATCTCTGCTCCCTGTAACGAGCGTTTGGTTTGCAAGTCCTGACACCAAAACACAAGCTGATCTTCTGCTTGCTTCAAAACAACCCCTAAGCCGCTCCTTAATAAAAAAACTCCTTGCTCCATCTCGCCATCGGTTGCCTCCACATAATATATTCCAATCTTTTCAATCGGTAAATCAACCGTTTCTTTCTTGCCCGCTGTAATACTAAATTCTGTTAATTGGCTCATTCCGGCTTTATTGGGCTTGGGCAAAGTTTGCTTGTGTTTTTTATCATGAGTTAAATGTTTTAAAAGATCCCGCGCCCCCGCCTTAAAAACCCTAATCTTGATCTGATCCTTCATTGTATCCGAATCAAAGGTCAACCGAGGCGCATCGTGTATTGTTTGCGGAATTAAGCCAAATTCTTGATATTCGTTTTTGTAATATATTTTTATGGTCGACTCCTGGTCTTCTAAGGCTTTGGTCTTGGACGTGTTTATTACAAAACTTAAAAAACCAAAAACAAGGATTCCCAATATTAATAAAATCCACCGCTTTTTTAACCGCGCTAAACCGGTGATAAACATGATTTTATTTTAATTATTATAGTTTCTATAAACTTACCACAATCATCACACACTTACAATTCTTCCTAATTTGTTTTGGGAGATTTTTAGTATATCGCGAAGATTTTTGAAAACGTATTGAGCATGGTATCGTCAAAAAAAATCAACATTTTATCTAAAACCAGCCAGGTTCGTAAACGCTAAGAATTAACAATATTTTTCAATTTCCCAAACATCCGTTTTTCCTGCTCAAATTTATATTTACCTTGCGTCTCCCAGTGTTTCTGCACAAGCGCTTCATAACTTTTATCCGGATCCCGGATAATCAAATCGGAATCGCTGGCATATTCGGCTGGTCGCTCTCCTAAATGATAATCGGCTTTAAATGGTAAATAATGTGTTCCATCAGCGTCAATCGGTATTTCTTCACTAACCACAATCGATTCCGGAAAGTATTTCACCTTGCCTTTTCCCAAAGACCAAAACATTGATATATACTTAAATTCCGGCTTACCGATCTTATTTAAATCCTTTAGAATCGGCTCCATATCATTGTTTTGATAAATAGCCAACGTTAAATCATATTTTTGAACAAATTTTTTAAAATTTGCAAACAGAGTCTTCATTTCCTGTTTATTCAAGTTCATTCTTTTCTTATGATGCGCGAAACTAACCGTAGTTGCCAATTGCCAAACTTTTACAAAAGGCAATTGTCCGCGCAATTTTACCAAACCCCGCGTTATGCTCTGATAATTTATACTGGAAGCGGTCGCGGTAACCGAAATCCCGCTGCCCGCCTCTCTTAATTTTTTAGCTCCCTGAATAGCCAAATTAAAACTGTTTGGTCCTCGTTGCTTTTCATGAGTCTGCTTGTCTCCATCAATGGAAATATCAATTCCGCCGTCAAAAAATAATCCTTTTTGCCTAATATCCTCAAGCAATTTTGCGGCGCTGCCGTTATCAATCAAATACAACTTCATGCCCAAATCTTGCGCTTTTTTTAATAAATCCAAGTGTCGCTTCTTTAATACCCGTCCCGTATAAATCAAATGCTTTATACCGACCTTGGCCGCGCTTTGGATAACCAGCCCGATTCTTCTTAAATTCACGCGATCAAAATCTTTAACATTAGCTTTGGGGTATAAACAATGTTGACAGTTTAGAATACAATGGCGAGTCATCCTCACACTTAAAAAAGGCGGATAATGCCGCCTCAATTGTTTTAGTAATGCCGCTTGGTTAAGTCGCCCGTTCACTCCCAATTTCCAAAAATCAATTAACTTCCTGGCTTTCTTTGTCATACAAGCAATTTATAGTTTTTAAAATATTATTATGCCCGGAAAAATATTCTCTGCAAACTCATCTATACAACTCCTCGATCTTTTCTCAAGCATTATTTATGATTCTTTTTTCTGCTGTCCATGGTATCGCCGCTTGTTCCGGCATTAGCCAACTCCCATTTGGCCTTATTCGACTGTAAACTGTTTTTTAATTTTTTAATTTTCATTAACGTGTTAGTAATATTATTACTTATTTAATTTGGTTCTAGGGTGTTCGTTTTTTACTTATCTACTTTTATTATAACAAAAATTCAAAATTCTAAAAATACACGGCTAAATCCAATTCCGTTCAGAAACTTCTAAAAATCAAGCAACGCGGCGAAATTTTCATTCTTTGAGGAAATTTTTAAAACTCATTTCAAGGCCTAATCGTTTAACTATGATTAAAATTAATTTCAAAAAATTTGCCGAAAATTAAAAATTAGCGCGATAGTTGTTGATTTGTTTTTCAAAAACTCCTGCATACATATCGTGAATTATCTTTGTGTTTTATAGATTAATTATCAAATAAGTCAATGTTTTTGACTAATCTAAGGCTTTAAAAAATTTTATCAAACCTCTCGTTTTAAAAAAAATCATCATTATTCTTGACTTATAGAGTCGCAAAGGGTTAAACTAAGAATTATTTTGTAACAATTATAATCAAATTATGCAAATTCTGTGCAAAGCTCTTGCTAATTTAGGACTTAATGAAAAAGAGGCCAGGGTTTATCTGGCTTTATTACAATCGGGCAAAAACACTTCTTACGCTGTTTCTAAAATCAGCGGTCTTAAAAAATCAACCACTTATGTAATACTGGATCAGCTTGTAGCCAAAGGTTTTGCTTATAAAATTCCCAGGTACTCCCAAAAAACTTACAAAGCCGAGTCTCCGGAAATTTGCCTTACCGTCGCTAAAGAACGACTTAACAACGCGCAAAAAATTCTGCCCGAACTTATGGCTATCAAGAAAAAACGTGACGAAAAGGTAAGCGTTGCTTACTACGAAGGCCTTGATAGCATCAAAGAAATGTATAGTCAATTTTTTAATACTATGAAAAAAAAACCCATTAAAGATCGTTACTTTTTATCATTTCAGGCTCACACCGTTGGTACTCCTGAACAGGTTCTTGATTTATTTGACGAAGTTAATGAAACCAAAGAAAAATTAAAAATAAAAAGCAAAAATATCACGGTTCATCATTCAACCATTATCAAAAAATATCTACGTTCCTTTAAACAGCTAAAAAAATATGGCACCGAGATCAAAGCTCTTGATCCAAACAAATATTCAAGCTCAATCTCCATTCGTATTTACGCCAACTACGTTGAAATCTTCTCCCACCGCCATATCCAAGGAGTAATCATTCAAGATGCCGACGTGGCCGACGCTTTAACTCAAAT
>WJJI01000020.1 GCA_014729795.1 Candidatus Moraniibacteriota bacterium | reverse complement strand
TGGAAAATATCTAAATCAATTAGAAAAAATAGGCATATTAAAAAGTACTAAAAAAGGGAGGGAAAAATTGTATTTAAATAAAAGATTTTATCAATTATTAAAGAAATAAATTAAATATTATTTGATAAACAAAACCCCTCCAACACTTTACGAAAGTTTGTAATGTGGGCGCTAAGTGCCTAGGCTGGAACTTTTTGGTGGAGGTCGTAAAGGAATGGAAAAATTTCATCGAAGTGATATATTAGAATTAATTTTTAATTTTAAGAGAAAAACAAAAATGAAAAATTTTTTTAAAATTGTTGTTATTGTTTTGATATTTTTAATTGTTTTTATCATTTTTCATGGTAATATTTTAGCTATTTTTAGCAATGATTCAAAAGATTTTGATTGTGGTTTGGATATGTCTGATTTAAATGCTTTAGGAGGGAATGGTTCCAAGTTAGAAGATGATATAAATTTTTTAAGTAAAAAATTTATTAAAGATATAGATCTACATAATCTTGAATTAGAAAATTTATTAAAAGATGATATACCAAAAACAAAAAGAAAATTTTCTAAAGAAAAAGGGTCTTTTGAAGAAGAAATTATTGATCCTAAAAATATGAATGATGATTTCATTAATGAAAGAATCGTTAAGAATCAGATAGCAATTAGTTTGATTAACGAAATGATTGATAAAAAGTATGTTTTAAATGAAGATGAAATGGAGTATGTTTTAGATGTTGGTGAATATGTGAATTTAAAAAATACAGTTAAATTGAAATTGATTTATTCGATAAAATTATTTAGAGAAGGTAAACAAAAGGAAGCTTTTAATGAAGTTTTTCGAGTGATGGAGTTTGGCGATTTAATCGAAAAATATGGAAATTCAATGCTTGCTTATGTATATGGTTTAGGTTTTAAAGAGCAATCTTTTATTGTTTATGAATATTTTTTAAATCAATACTTAGATCTGGATAGGGCAGAATTATCGAATTTTAATGAAATTTTAGCTAGTTATATAAATCAAAGTCAAGAAAACTATATATTGTCTTTAAAGAAAGATTGCATTGCTTTTAATTTTTTAGTTGATCAATTAAATGAAAGTTTGGATAAAAAAACAGTGGATGTTCATGGAAAAAATTATTCGAGTAGATTTATTAAAAATGATTTTTATTTTAAACCTAATAAGACAAAAAAAACACATTGTGAACATATCAGTTTGATCTTAAATTTAGCTAAAGGAGATTTTTATTCGGAAAATATAAATAAAGACATGATGAGTCTACATGATTGGAGTCTAAAACATAGTACAAATTTAGGACTTGCAAAAATGTCAAAATATAGAATTGTATTTGTGCCTAACATTATTGGAGGAGAGTTATTGGATGTTGCTGATTCTGTAACAGGAGCAACATTGTCGAGTTATTATGAATATCGATTAAAAATTAATGTCTTAAGAGTTAAAACGGCAATGAAGATTAATTTGATAAATGGAGGACAACATCCACCTGATAAATTAGAAGATTTAATTGGCCATGGCTTAGAGAAAATTCCTAAAGATTCTTTTGGAGGAGAAAATTTAATGTATGATAAAGAGAAAAAGATAATCTTTTCTATGGGGAAAAGATTTAAATCACAAGAAACAACATTAGAAGATTACGAGAAGTATAATCAGGATCATATTTTTAAAATTGGATTTTAAAAATTTTAACAGTGGGGTTCGATAAATAAAGCTTCTCCAACACTTGACGAAAGTTTGTAATGTGGGCGCTAAGTGCCTAGGCTGGAACTTTTTGGTGAGGGTGATTTTAGAATGGAGGAAAAAATTTGTTGGATATGATATGTTGAAGATATGATAAATATTGAAATAAAAAATGTATAAAAAAATATTTGTTTTAGTTGTTTTTTTGGTGTTAATGCTTGGTTGTCAAAACCAGAAAGAAAGTGAAAAAGAAAATATATTAAATAACAATATATTAAAAAATATGAATGGTGAGGGTGGAAAAGAAGAAAAAATAATTCAAAATATAGTTAACATCGAAGTTATCGGAGACTATAAATTCGCTAGAGATTCAGGTTCAATGGCAACTGATTGTTACTTTACTAAAGGTATAATATCAGAAGGAAAGTATAAAGATCAGGAATTGATAGTTTATAATAAATATCGCATTCAAGGGAGATTACCTCAGAAAGGAGAATTAGCTCAAGCAATTATCAGTCCTTCAATTGATGAATTAAAAGAAAATTATAATAAAATAAATAAAGTAGATTTTCCTGAATTTTGTCTTTTTGATGAGGATTATGATAAAACAATAAAAAATGAATTCTTAAATCAAAATATATTTGGTTTTTTATATTATAAAGATGATATGGATATTTCAATGTATAAGGAAATAGAATTAGAATTGAAAAAGGGAAGTAATTTTATTTATAAAGTTGAAAAACCACTTAATTATAAATTGCCTGAGAATATTTATGAAGAACAAATAAATTATCAAGAAGAATTTTCTCGTTTAGGAGATATTTATTTTGTATTATTTTATAGAAATAGTAAAAGAGATAAAGTTTCTTCTAAAGAAACAGATTCTTCTGGAGTTTTAGTAATGAAAAAAAATGAGAAACAATTTAAAGTTTGGTTTAAAATAGATACTCATAATCAAGAAAGTTTTATTAACAATCCAAGGTCATTATCTAGAAAAGAAAATAGATTTTATTTAAGTATAATTGATGATAGTAGAGGAGAGGATAAAAAGGGTTTAATAAAAAGAATTTATTCTGATGATTTTGGAAAGAGCTGGAAATTGGCGGGGTGTTTTTATCCTGCTGATCAAGAATGCATCATAGAACAAGAAGAGAAAAGGAGGAGAGGGGAGCAGGTATCTGATAATAAAAATTGTGGTTATCTTAGCTTTAAGTTGAATCAAAAGACTGGAAATTATGAAGCTGTTAAAATTTACTCAGATGGACATCAAGAAATTGTAATTGAAAAACATTGTGAAGACATTAAATTGTAATACTTTTCCAAATAAATATGAAAATAAAATCATTTGCAATATTAATAATTTTTACCTTTTTAGTCCATTATTTTTGTATACTGCCAAGAGAGTGTAAAATAAATTGTGTGAATGGTTAAATAAATAAACAATAATTATTATTTAAAAAAAACATCATATACTTCCAAAGGTCCAAGTTTAGATTTGAATAAATCAAATATAACTTAGAATTATAAGAGTGATTATGTTTTTAAGATTGGATTTTAATTGTACTAACCATTGATAAACAAAACCCCTCCAACACTTTACGAAAGTTTGTAATGTGGGCGCCAAAGGATTCGAACCTTTGACCTTCTGCGTGTCGAGCAGATGCTCTAACCAACTGAGCTAGACGCCCGGACAAATTTCCTGATTTTTTTATTTTAACATCTATTAAGACCCTGATCTAAACTTAACCCTGGGGGGGATTTTAGTTTAAATGAAGTATTCAAGGAAATCTCTTGTTCATCCAAATCAACAGTTGGAAACCCATCACCGTCTCTTGCCTCAATAACCAATATAACATCCCCGATTGCATTTTTTTGACCTTCCCAATCTTTTAACACGGTTATAATTAAGTCAACCCGGGGTTCTTGTGACCCTGTTTGAACAGCTCCCTGTGTAAATTCTTGAAGCTTTTTATCAAGTAACTTTCGGGTTTTTTGATCTATCTCTTGATCTCCCCTAGTATGGGGCACATCGTCTCTTGAAAAAATCAATATGCTTCTTTCATCTTTATCCAGTGGGGCGTTTCTTACATCCTGTTCGACTCCTTTTAGATCATGAACCCGTCCTTTAAACCAATACCCCGACTTCTGAAATTCTAGATTTCTTAGATTTCTAGCTAACATGTTCTTGAAATTATCAGCTAAATTATGTTCGCCAATAACAGCCACCGCTAAAGTGCTTTCTTTAATTTCTTCCAACCTCTTACCTATTTCTGTTATAGCCTTAAGTAAAGCCCCCTTTATTTGACTTTCGAGAAGCTCTTTTTTTGATTCTTTGGAAGGTTTCTCAATAGACATTGTTTTAATTTAAACTTTAATTAACTTCTAAGCAAAATTATCTTATTAAACCCTACTTTAGCTTAAATAAAGCTTAATTTAACTACACTTCCGGATTTTTAATCTCATCAACAAGCCTTTAAAAAACCAGTCTCCATAAATTCTAAAAAATCTTTCAAATCCAAAATCCAAGCCTAAAGCAAGCCGCCCCCCTGCCCCATCATATCTCGAGCCATTTGAGATTGAACTTTTTTACTGGTTTTATTAAAAGCTTTTCTTAGGTTTTTTTCTAAATTCTTATCATCCTTATTTTTAATTTTCACCCCTAAAACCTTCATTGAACCATTCATTTTGATTTTTATTCCATTAAGCTCTTCCTCCACTTCAATATTCTCCATCTGCTTTTTCATTTTGTGTAGTTTTTTTAATTTATCAAGCATTTTTAGTTAAATTACTAGTTAAATATTTAATTTTCACGTTTTCTACCATACCAAAATAAATCTTCCTAAGCGCGTTAGCAATAATTTAATTATAACTCAATTTCCGTGTTATCGCCAATAATCAATCGATGACCGCGTGGTTGGGAAAGTTTCTCTGAAATCACTTTACAATCTCGTCCAATTAAACTGTTAGCGATTCGCTTTTTACAATCAACCAACTGTGAATTGTCGCAAATAATTGTATTATATATGTCAGTGCCTCGAATTTCACAACCGTCGGCAATAGAAGTATAGGACTCAATCACAGAATTTTTTAACCGACAGCCTTGACCGATGATTGCCGGACCGGTAATACTTACGTTTTTGCCAATTTTGGTATTTTTACCAATAAAAACCCGTCCTTTAATTTTTGAACTCTTGTCCACCGAGCCTTTAATTTCACTAGCAATGTTAGCCAGAACCAAGCCATTGCCTTCCAATAAATCTTCAGGCTTACCTGTATCTTTCCACCAACCGGTAATTTCTTCATAACCAACTTTGCCGCCTTTTTCAATAATATATGTATGCGCGTCGGAAATTTCCAGCTCGTCTCTCGAGCTTGGCTTAATGGCGCTCACTGCCTCGACTATCAAATTTGAATAAACATAAATTCCGGTTACCGCAAAGTTGCTTTTTGGGTTTTCTGGCTTTTCTTCAACCTTAACAATTCGCTCGCCTTTAAAGACCGGTACTCCAAAACGCTCCGGATCCGGCACCTTGGATAAAGCTAGTAAACAATCAAGCTTTTCCCGCTTAAATTTATTTACCAAAGGCTTAATTGAACCAGAAATAATATTATCTCCTAAATAAAATAACAATTCATCTTTACCAATCCAGTCTTTAGCGTTTTTAACCACGTGCGCCAAACCCAGGGCTCCGCCTTTTTGTTCTATGTATTCAATTTCTACTCCCCATTTTTTACCGCTGCCTACCGCTTTTTTTATTTCCTTGTCTCCTTGATTAATATTTATGCCTACTTGTTTTATTCCGGTAGCGCTCACCTTTTCCAAGGCGTAAAAAATCATGGGTTTGTTTGCAATCGGAAACAAATGTTTATTCAAAGTATGGGTAATCGGGCGCAATCTTGTACCCCGCCCACCTGCAGAAATTAATGCTTTCATTTTAAAATTTTGAAATTATGCGTTTTAAAAATTTTTAACTTACGTGCTTAATAAATTTTGCAGAAAACACCGAAATTTTTTATAAGGCGTATTCATTATACCTTATTAAAAAACCCCAAAATTTTCTCTAAAAAATTTACCAAACGCGAAAGTCATATATTAAAAAAATCCCTCATAAAAACGTTGGGCGCGCCAAGTTAAATCCGCAGATTATCTACTATATAAGCTTGCAACACACCTGATTCCGAAATTTACCTTAAATCAAGTTAGATAATAGTATCATTACCTCGGTAAAACACAAGCTCAAAAACCCTGGGTCAATCAAGATTCTAATTGCTTTTTTTAAAAAATTTTGTCTAGCTTTTATTAAACAATGCTCCCCCGTTCCTCCATTTTTTTAAATCTCTGGTAATCAACAACAAAACTCCCGGAGCGTTTACCAAACCAAATAATAAAATCTTAACCTCAAACAAATTATCAAACAATAAATCCACTGCTAGCGCGAAACTCAAACCCAAACAAAAACCGCTTATGGTTCTAATTTGATTATTGCTTACAGCTAAACACCTCTCCATTAACACTTGAATCCAAGTCATCACCGGGCCCAATATTATTAACAAAAAATTATTTTCAATTATCGTCCCCTTCCATATTAACCCTGAGCCAAATAATAACCCTGGGTATATTCCCAAGCACCTTGCGCAAACATACAGTTTAAATCCTTTAAACCCAAAATCAATCGCGTAACATCTGTTTAATTGATCTTTTTGATGATGACTAAAAAAATAAAACCAATTTTCTTTAAGCGTGTTTCTTAATTCGTTTATCGCCAAAATTACTTTGTTAAAAAAATAGCTTGTTTTAATATTAGGTATTAAAATATTTTTTTTGGAATTCTTCATCGCTATAAGTTAAATAGATAATGCCTTCTATTAACCCAACTAATGCTGGAATACCTGTCCAAAAAAAACATAGATACAAAACCCCCAAACCGATTTCTCCCATATAAAATTTATGCACCCCTAGTCCTCCCAAGAGAATTGCAAAAACCCCGGCCGTTATTCGATCTTTTTTAGCCCTTGGTTGTCCTGAGCCGGTTGGTTGCTTTTCCAGACTTTTCTCATTCTTTTTTTGATTCATGTTATTACTTTTAATAATTAATAAATATTATAGCTTTTAACTAAAAAACCTTAAGCTGTGTTTAAATAATCTTTAATAGCCTCATCAACTCGACGCAAACGCGTTAATTTTGTGTTTAACAAAACTGAATTTTTCGGTCTTTTTGCCGGTCTGGGAAAATCTTTGGCTTTAATTGGCTTAATTCTTATATTAACTCCAGCTATGGCAAATATCTTTTTAGCGCACTCATACCAAGTACACGGCCCTTCATTAACTAAATGATATATTCCATGAGGTTTTTTATATACATACATGGATTTTGGATTGTTTAAATGCTTGTTGCTAAAATCTCGTTGATCGCTAAAACCCAGTAAATGTTTGGTTGCTTGAGCCAAGTCTTTTGTATAAGTAAAACAGCTCATCTCTTCATCAACTACTTCGATTTCTTGTTCTTTTTCCGCTAATTCCAACATAATATCTACAAAACTTTTTTTTGCCGCTTCGCTTTGTCCCTGCGCCCCAAACAATTTAGACACCCGAATAATAAAGTACTGCTCAGTGTTTTGCTTGATCGCTTGCTCCCCCATCAACTTACTGCGTCCATAATTTTGAATCGGATCTGGTCGATCATCCTCTTGATAACCTTCGGTTTTATCGCCATGAAAAACATAATCGCTTGAATAATGAACCAATTCAGCCCCAATTTTACTGCAAACCTGAGCCAAGTAGCCCGGCGCTTCCCCGTTTATCATTTTAGCCAATTCATACTCTTGCGGATCTTCCTCGCATTTATCAACCGCATTATAAGCGCTAGCATTAATAACAAAATTTGGTTTAATGCTTTTTAATTGCTGCCAGACCGCCTTCTCCCGGGTTATGTCCAATTCTTCTTTATCCAAACCTATAACTTGGTAGCCTTCAAATGCCTTTATCAACTGATGGCCTAGGTTGCCTTTGTGTCCAATAATTAATATTTTCATCTTGGATCTTTTAATTGCATTATCTTCGCCAATCTAATTATTATACAATAACCTACGCGTCCTATTTTCTTAAAGCTTCTATCGGGGATAGGTGGGCTGCTTTAAAAGCCGGCCGAATTCCAAAAATTAAACCGATTAAAGCTGAAAAACCAAAACCCAATCCAATTATCAAACCGGTTGCGGTAAAATTTATATCATATTCTAATTGTTTGACAATAATGCTGGCGATTTTAGCCATTAAGCATCCTCCACCGATACCCAGTAAACCGCCAATAAAAGTTAAAAAAACCGCTTCCATTAAAAATTGCATTAAAATGTCAATTTTTTTCGCGCCCAAAGCCTTTCGCAAACCAATTTCAAACGTTCTTTCCGTAACCGCCACATACATCACGTTGGTTATTCCCACTCCGCCAACAATCAAAGAAATTGAGGTCACCGAAAGCAATAAAATATTTAAAACCAAAAAAACCGTATCAACGATTTCCAGCATTTCGGTCATGGAAGTCACGGCAAAATCATCCTCTTGCGGATCATCAATATTATGTTCTCTTCTCATGATGTTCTCAATCGCATTTACATAATAATCTATATTTTGATTTCTTTCCAATTTAAAAATCGCGCCTTGAATATGGTCTACTCCAACAACTTTTTTTTGTAAAGTTTTAATTGGCATATAGACTAAACTGTCAAAATCAAAAAAACCGGTCGAACCTCGCTCTTTCAAAACTCCGATTACTTGATAGCTTTTGCCCTTAATTTTTATTTCCTTGTTTACTGCGGGCCGATCTGCGAACAAATCTTGTTTTAATTGTTGACCAATCACGATTTTTTGTTTTACTCCTTGATTGTCTTCTTGTTTAAACATCCACCCTTGATCTATCTCAAATTTCTCATCAACTTGAGTAATGCCCGGGGTAACTCCCATAATCAAAGCCTGCTGATTATTGTCCTTATAATTAGCCGCTCCCTGCCCCATAAACATAGCGTACCACTTTTCAATTTTCAGCTCTTTAGCGATTGTTTCCATATCCTCTAATTTCATTGTGGTAACGGTACCAACCGAAGTAACGTTTTCCGATGAAGCTTGTTTTACTCCCGGGGTTTTCGTTTCAATTTGAATAATATTGGTACCAAAAGCCTCAATCTCCCCGATCACATAATTTTTTAAACCCACGCCAAAAGACATAATAAATATTACCGAACCAACCCCGATAATAATACCCAGCAATGACAAAAAAGTCCTTATCAAGTTTTTTTTCAAACTACTAAGCGCAAATTTTATCGCATTGATAATTATCTCAAACATAATACTTATTCATATCTTAAAGCTTCCATTGGCGAAATTCGCGAAGCCTTGTAGGCCGGGTATAAACCAAAAAGCAATCCCACCAGTAAAGATACTAAAACCGAAACCAATATTGAGCCAATTGAAATTATAAAAGGCCAATCATAATCCAAGGCATTTATCACCAAAAACGCCAAAACAATCGCTATCGAACCGAATATTATCCCGAATAAACCTCCAATCAAAGCTACAGTAGCCGATTCAATTAAAAACTGCGCTTGAATATCGGCATTTTTCGCGCCCAAAGCTTTTCGCAAGCCCACTTCTTTAATTCTTTGGTTAACCGCGATCAACATAATATTCATAATCCCCACTCCGCCAACCAAAAGAGAAATCGAACCCGCTACCAATAAAAAATACCTAATAATTGTGGTTACGTTTTTAATCAAATCAATAGCCGAGCCCAAATCTCTTACAGAAAAATCCTCCTCGCCCGGCTCAAGATTGTGCCGATCAAGCAAAGTTTGAGTGATATCTTGTTTTGCTTCTTTTATCAAAGCATGATCTTTAACCTTTAATCGAATCGCGAATAAATGATCCACGGCAAATACAAGCTTTTGAGCTGTTTTTAAAGGCAAAAAAACACCGGTATCTTGTCCGCCAGAGCCAAATCCCCCGGCCGATCTTGGCGACAACACTCCAACAATCGTCATCTTTTGATCTCCAATTTTGATCTTTTCGCCAATGGGATCCTTTGAACCGAAAATTTCATTCGCGATCTCGCTGCCTAAAGTCACAATTTTTGATAAATCCCGTTCTTCATGTTCTTTAAAAAATCTACCTTTTTCAATCTCCGCGTTTTCCACTTCTATATAATTAGCTGTTACCCCGGTCGCTGAAATTGAACGACTGAAATCCTTATACCTAACCTCCTCGGTACCGGTATAATAACCGGCTGCCGCCTCGACTCCTCGCACGTTTTGCGGTTTACGCAAGGCTTCAAGATCTTCATAAGTTAAAGTCTTAACCACAATTCCAAAAGCAATCGCCGGCGGACCATTTTGGTCGGACTCTCCTGGCAAAACCGCGATTAAATTACTGCCAATCCCCTGTAATTGCGAAACTATTAAATCTTCAGCGGAACGACCAACCGCAAAAATAATCATAACCGCGGCCACACCTATGATAATCCCTAAAATTGTCAAAAACGACCTCAATTTTGAGGCCAATAAATTGCTAATTGATATTTTTACCGGAGCGCTTAAATTCATAACCGCAAAATTACAATGATAGTTTCAAATAATTAAAAAATTTATATAAAAATTATTTTAATTCCTCGATTCCATTAGCGTCCAACTGATGATTGACTTTAGCATCGCTGGTAATTTTACCGTCCACCAAACGAATAATGCGTCGAGCGTGTTTAGCGGTTCTGGTTTCGTGAGTAACTAAAATCACGGTTTTTCCTTCTTTGTTTAACTGTTGTAAGATCTTCATCACTTGCACCCCGGATTTAGAATCAAGATTACCCGTTGGCTCGTCCGCGAAAATCACTTTTGGCTCGTTTACCAAGGCTCTGGCGATCGCCACTCTTTGTCTTTCTCCACCCGAAAGCTGGTTGGAGGAATAATCAATCCTATACATCATATTTACCTGTTTTAAGGCTCTTTCAATTAAATGCCGGTTCCGCTTTTTGCTTTTTCGATTGCTATCATATAGAAGCGGAACTTCCACGTTTTCAAAAACCGTGGTTCTGGGTAATAAATTAAAGGTCTGAAATACAAACCCGATTTTTTTATTCCTGATTTGCGCTAAATCATCATCCTCAAAAACGCTAGCGTCTTGCCCTTCAAAAAAATATTTTCCGCTGGTTGGGCGGTCTAAAAAACCCAGAAGCTGCATCAAGGTCGACTTTCCCGAACCGCTTGGTCCCATAATCGCGACAAATTCTCCTTTGTTGATTTTAAAGGTCACCCCCCTTAAGGCATGAGTTTTTACTTCCCCGGTAATAAAGGTTTTCTCCAAAGCGTGAGCATCGATAATTGTTTGTTTTGGCATTTTCTAAGTTACTAAGTTTTAAACCCCAAGCAATATTTACCTATGTTTATTCTTCTTGACTAATAATAACTTGATCGCCTTTATTTAAACCCGCCGTGATTTCGATCAAGCCTTCATCGCCTTCCAAGCCGGTTTCAACCCGTACCTGTTTAGGATTTTTTTTCTTATCCAGGATTCTTACCGTTTTGCGACCATCCGCTTGCTGTGTAACGGCTCTTTCAGGAATCATTAATACCCGGCTTTGCTCTTGAATTAAAATATCCGCGTCCGCGCTCATACCTGGCTTTAATCGCTTGTCTAAAACATTTAATTTCAGTTTTACTTTGTAATAAATCACGTCTTGAATATTAGTGGAATCAGCCGCGATCTCAATCACCTGAGCTGTAAAGGTTTCGTTTGAGCTTAAAGAGTCAAATTCAATCGCCGCCTCCTGCCCCAACTTAATGTCCACAATATCAGACTCGGGCACGTCAACTTTCAAAATATAATCGCTTGCCAGCATTTTGGCAAAAGATTCCGTACTCATCCCGGCAGCAATCACCTCGCCTCTTTCATAATTAATTTCAGTAATTTTACCGTTTGCTGGCGCTTTTAAAGTTGCTTTTTCCAAGTTAGCCAATGCCGCCTCATAGGTTTTTCTGGCTGAGCTCACCATTGAATCGCTACTGCTTCTGGTAAATTTTGATTTAGCGGTTTTTAATTTTTCCTGTTTGGATTTTAAATCATTTTCAGCCATGACCTGGTTTAACTCTCTGGTTTGTTTAACAACTTCCAATGTTTGTTCGGCTTTTTTCTTTCGATTTTGCGCCTCAATTAATTGCATTTTCGCGCTTTTCGCCTCTACGCTGGCTGCGCCGCTTTTACCCACAACTGTATTATAGTAATCCAAAGAGGTGTCATAATAGTCCTTGGCCTGATCGTAATCATCTTCGGCTGCTTCCACTTTTTCGTCTTCCAAATCTTCAACCTCATCCAAATAATCTTCTGAATTCTCCACCGCCTGTTCGGTTTCTCGAATTAAATCATCATTAGCGCCCGCGTCAGCCAAAGCCTTGTCCAAAGCGGCCCGACTTTTTTCCGCCTCCAGGTTTAAAATCTCATCATCAACCATAGCTATTACCTCGCCGGCCGCTACCTGCATTCCCTCAGCCGCTCGAATTTCGCTGACCCGCCCGGAAATTTCAAAATTTAACTTAACCTCGCTTTCTGAAACCAATGCCCCGGTTACTGAAACCGTTTTTTC
>WJJI01000001.1 GCA_014729795.1 Candidatus Moraniibacteriota bacterium | reverse complement strand
GGCTCGCACCTCTATTTAGAAAACCAAAAACTCATTGCAGACATTAAAGAACCGTTAATTTACGTTAAAAATATCAATAAAAGAATAAATCTACTGTTCAAACGGGTCTCACCTCTAACAAATAGCATAAATAAAGAAGAAAATGAGAACATCTATGCTTCTAGTCTCTACTTGTACCGCCAAGGGGAATCGAACCCCTGTTGCCGGACTGAGAACCCGACGTCCTAACCACTAGACGATGGCGGCAAAACAAATTTTGTCAATTATTTAAGTTTTCAGTCAGATTGATTAAATCATTTCGGTTGATAATATTAGCTTAAAGAATCCTTGTTTTTTTGGCAAGGATTTTCGTTTTGGATTTTTTAGTTGCTATTTAAATTGCTAGTTTTAACTTTAATTTGGCAATTTTATTAATGTTTATTCGTACTTAAATCAAATAAAAATATTTAAACTTGCAGATCCAACAAAAATATTCCATACTCTAACAATAAAGTTTTAGGGTGATTGTTGCCCAATGGGATTATGTTACGAAATGAAATTTATTAAAAAAAATTGAATCAATGGTAATTGCTTTATTAAAAAAAGCATCTTATTTAAATTAACAATAAATAGCAAAGATGAATTTTATCGCTGATTTTCATTTGCATTCCAAATATTCTCGTTCAACTAGCAAGCAAATGGATTTAGAAAATATTTATCAATATGGAAAAATCAAAGGAATTCAAGTTATTGGCACCGGGGATTTCACTCATCCAGCTTGGTTCAGTGAGCTCAAGGAAAAGCTTGAACCTTGCGAAAACGGACTTTTTGCTCTTAAACCTGCTATTGCCAAAAAAATCAACAAAAAACTACCCGCCATTATCCGAAAACAAAAACTACGCTTTATCTTAACCGCGGAAATCAGTAACATTTATAGTAAAGCCGGGCAGGTGCGTAAAATGCATAATCTAATTATCGCCCCGGATTTTAAAACAGTGGCTAAGATCAACACCAAACTTAGCTCTATTGGCAATTTAAGTTCAGATGGCCGCCCAATTTTAGGACTAGACAGTAAAAAACTTTTGCAAATTACTTATCAAGCCAACCAACGCGCTTTTTTTATTCCGGCTCATATTTGGACTCCTTGGTTTTCAATGTTTGGCTCAAAATCAGGCTTTGATACCATTGAACAAGCATTTGATCAAGAAACTCCCAAAATCACCGCTATTGAAACCGGTCTTTCTTCTGATCCTTATATGAATTGGCGTTTAAGTCAGTTAAAACACATCTCAATCATTTCCAATTCTGACGCTCATTCGCCTCTTAAACTCGGCCGAGAAGCCAACTTATTTAATTGCCCCCTTGATTATGATCAAATTATTCAAGCGCTACAGACCAATGATCAAAGGTTGGTTGGCACTATAGAGTTTTTTCCTCAGGAGGGTAAATATCATTATGATGGCCATCGTTCTTGTAATATTTGCTTTTCATCAGTCCAGACCAAAAAACACCAGGGGGTTTGTCCGGTTTGTCAACGCCCCGTGGTGGTTGGAGTTGATAATCGGGTTAATGAATTAGCCGATCATCCGCCAACTTATCAACCAAAAAATCATAAAAAGGTTGAATATATCATTCCGCTTTTAGAAATTATTGCTGAGCTAAACCAAGTAAAAACAATCGGCAAAAAGGTATTAGAACAATACCAAAACCTTTATAGTAATTTAGGCAGCGAATTTGCCATTCTCCGCCAAGTGCCCATTGATCAAATTAAAGCCGCGGGTTTTCAAACGCTTGCTGCGGGCATTGAAAGATTGCGTTTAGGCAAGGTTTCAATTCAACCCGGTTATGATGGTGTTTATGGAATCATCAAAGTTTTTGCTAATAATAAGCAATTAAAAAGCTCAACCGGTCAAGCCTCGTTGTTGTAATCAACCATTATAGTGCCTGCCATCAAATTTCCATAATCATGAATAATCTTTTAAGGCATTAGTTTTAGCTATTTTTTCAATGGCAGCTTATTTAAAAAATTTAAACTTTGAACAACTCCAAGCCGTTCAGTCTCAAGCTCGAATCATTCAAGTTGTTGCTGGACCAGGCACTGGCAAAACCAAAACCCTGATTGCTAGGGCGATTTGGCTGTTAGTTGCTCAACAAGTCAAAAGTTCAGATATAGTTATTATCACTTTTACTCAAAAAGCGGCTCAAGAAATTCAAGAGAGGCTTCAAGCTGATTTATTTTTTAATCAAGCCGGCGCTAAGTTGCCATTTATTGGGACATTTCATGCTTTTGCGGCTCAGATCAACTCCAAGCAAAAGTCGATTAAAAATATTGCTAGCCATGTCATTAAACAAGCGTTTGTGCAGGGCATCTTAGCCAAATCCTTTTCTAGCAAGGATTTTCCTAGATTTAGCGCTAAAAAATTGCTTAATTTGATTTCTCTACAAAAAACCAATTCAAGTCAAATTGTTAAAAAGTTCCCCAGTTTAGATCAAAATAAAATTAAAATTTTAACTCGGTTATACAATCAAAAACTAATCCAAAACGGTTTGTTGGATTATGATGATTTATTAATTAAGGCTTTAAAAATCGTTAAAAATCGAAATTCACTGTCCGCTCAATCGCTTACCTTCCAATATCTATTTATAGATGAGTTTCAAGATACTAATGTCATTCAATACCAATTAATTAAAGAGCTTCACAATACCAAACAACTTAAAATTTTCACCATCGGGGATCCGCTCCAGGCAATATATGGTTTCCGTGGTGCCAGTGATCGAATTTTTTTTCAATTCAGGCAAGATTTTCCTCAATGTCAGCAAATTGCTCTTCAAACCAATTATCGTTCTACCAAAAAAATTTTGCAGTTAGCCTATAGCATATTTAACCAAAGACATTATCCTAAATCCCAGCTTGCTCAAAAGACCAAGCCCAGAATTGTTCGTTGTTATAATAATAAAGCTCAAGCCGAGTTTATTCAAAAAAATATCGAACAAACCATGGGCGGAGTAGACTTGTTAGCTGGTTCTACCAATGCTTATGAGCAATTTGGCTATAGCTTCGCTGATTTTGCGGTTATTTATCGTTATCATAGTCAGGCCGCGGTTTTAAAGAAAATTTTCAACCGCGCCGGTATCCCATATCAAATTACCGGTGGTCATGCTTTTTGGTTGCATAGTCAAGTTCAATTTTTAATTAAGATTTTTCAGTTTTACCGGAATAATGACGATCGGTTTTTTATTGAGCTTATCCAAAATCGGTTTTGTCCTTTGTCTTCAAAACTAAAAGCCAAACTGATCACAGGGTTTATCCAAATCAGCTCTAACCAAAAATCTTTGCTTCAAAAAATTAAAAAACAGCTTGAAACTAAACAACAAAATCAGCTAAACTCAAAACAAAAACAAAGTTTAAAAAAATTTTTGAGCGGTTTAAACAAAGTTTTGAAATTTTCGCGCAAACAAAAACTTGCTGAATTTGCTGAATTTTGTCTGGTGACTTTTCCATTATTAACTTCTCAGCAAAAGCCCGAGCAGGTTTCCGCCCTGGAACAATTTAAGCAGGCTTTGCTTGCTTTTGGTTCGATCAAACAGGATCTAGAAAAATTTTTAAATTATTATGCCGATTTACAACAGCGAGATTTTTACGATCCCAACGCTCAAAAAGTTACCCTCACCACCATGCACGCGGTCAAAGGCTTGGAGTTTTCCTATGTCTTTATTCTTGATTTACAAGAGTTTATTTTTAATCAAATACCTTCTGAGTCACATATAAGTCTTGATAATGACGAGGAAAAAAGATTGCTTTTTACCGCTATTACTCGCGCTAAAAATCAGTTAGATTTACTTTATTTTGCTAAAACCGCACAAGCAAAAATTGCTTCTCAACTGACAAAATTTTTTACTCCTAATTCCTACCAACACCTGCTTGATCCTCAAACTCAAAGAATAAAATCTAAAATTAAACAAAAAAAAGCGCGGCAAAGCCAGCAAAAATTATTTTAAAAATTGCCTTTTTATCGTATTTTTTTCAGCTTGACACTCGAGCGACTCATTGATAGGATGGCCTGACGGTCGATTTTTTACTGGTTAAAAAATTTAACAATGATTAAATCCAAACCAAAAAAAATCAAGAAAGGGGGTGATAAAGAATGAACCAAGATTACAACCAGAACCAGAATCGTAATCAGGATCAAGAAGATTGGCTAGGCGACACAAAAGATTGGTTGGGGGAAAATATTCGTATAGTTATCGCTGTGGTGGTTGTTCTTTTAATTGCAATCGGCATTTATTTTTACTCTAAACGCGGCACTCAAGATTTTCAACTTGCCCAAAATGGCAATACCGATCAAGAACAAGCTATGGATGAAGAACAAGAAGACCCAACCGATGATCAGTTCGCTCAATTAAATGAAGAAAATCAAGACGCTCAAGATCAAGAGGATCAAGATCAAGACCAGGTAGATCGGGTTGAATCTGATCAAGGTGAAGGCGATCAAGTTGATGCTGATCAGATCGATGATCAAGATGCGTCTTTAACCGAAGAAACCACCGAGCCAAATGAGCAAACTCAAGATCAAGCCGAACAAAATCAAGATCAACAAACCGATGAGCCGATCCCAAGCCAAGAACCTACAACCGAAGAGCAAGCCGATGATGAATCAATGCAAGAAGTGGAATCCACAGAAATCGAATCACCTGAAACAAGCGAACCAGAACAGTCTCCGACTCCAATTGAACCGCAAGAGGATCAGGAAACGACTCAAGAACAATCTGAAAAAGCTCAAGATCAATCCGAGACAGAAATTCAAGAGCAAGGTAATAATTATGAAGTTACCGCCTCCCAAGGAGACAGTGTCATTACTTTAGCCAGAACCGCTACCGATCAATATTTAAGCGAAAACCCAGACAACGAGCTAACAAGCGAGCACAAAATCTACATCGAGGATTATCTAGCTCGGAAATCAGGTTATACTCATTATATCCAAGTTGGAGAAACTCGTAGTTTCTCTCAAAATGATATTCGGGAAGCGATTGAATCTTCAAAACGCCTACCAGACAGCGTTTTAAACCATTTGAAGATTTATAGCTCTAAAGTTCCTAATTTATAAGTATTTTTTTTGATCAAGTCTTATAAGACGAGAGCATGAAATCAAACAATAATAACCCCTAATAAGAATCAGGGGTTATTATTTTTTTTAGTTGTTTGATTACTTTTTGTCCATGATGAACCAAAACGCTCCTTCTTAACCTATCTGCTTTGGATTTTTTCAAAACCCCAGTTTGAAGAAAATTAGAACCAATCAATTGGGCCCCTGTTTTCTTGAGCTTGTCTAGAGCTAATGGCATTGGCGCTTCTCCTTGGCTTTGGTAAAGTTTGATTATCTCCTTCGGGATTGGTTGAGTATTAATTAAAATATAATCAAATTGTCTTCTTATTATTTTTTCAATCATTTGCGCGCAATCATGAACCGTAAGCTGATCGGTTTCACCCTTCTTAGTCATTAAATTTGGGATATAAACAAGCTTACCAGGAGATTGTCTAATCGCTTGAGTAATTTTTGTGGTTAAAATCGGCGCGATCGTATTCGCTCCCAAGTCACCAGGACCTAAAACCACTAGTTTGCTTTCTTTTAGCGCTTTAATTGCTCGCGGGTTCGCTTCCGGATTATTTGTTAGACGATAAGCAACCGGCCGACCAATATTGGTTTCTAGATTCTCGTCTAAATTATGTTCACCCTTGATAATGTATCCGCTAGCAAATTCAGTTTCAAGTTTACCGTTAGTCAAAGTTGTTGTAATTACCTGTCCCTTAATTTTGAAAATCTCTTTAATCAAATCAATGCTTTGATTAGGATCGGGAAAGTTTTTTAAAAATCCGGCCAAAATAAGATTACCCACTGTATGACCCTTTAATTCCCCTTGCTCAAACCGATAGTCCAAAGCCCGGATTTGTTCATTACTTAACTGCGATAAAGCCAATAGAGCTTTCTTAATATCGCCCACCGGAGCAATGTTTAGCTGTTTGCGCAAGCGGCCGGTTGAACCTCCATCGTCAACTAAACTCACTAGAATTTGAACATACCAGTCGGGAATTTGTTTAGCAGCTTGAGCTATGTTAGCGGCTCCGGTGCCGCCAACAAAAGTAATGTTTTTATGTTTTTTTTCCTGCATAAGTTAGCTCTCGAATTAATTGCTTGTAAGGCGTGATCCATTATTGTTAAATAGGGGATTGCCAGATCGGATTATTCCACGGTTACGCTTTTAGCTAAATTTCTAGGTTGATCAACGTTGCGTTTAAGTTCACAAGCCGAGTAATAAGCCAAAAGCTGAAACGGAATTACGTTTAAAACCGGCTCCAGTATTTCAATCGTTTTAGGCACATAAATAACATCTTGAGTTAGTTGTTGAATTTTTTTATCGCCTTTAGTAGCTACGGCCAAGATTGGTGATTTGCGCGCTTTTACTTCCTCTAAATTACTGATCATCTTTTCATATAAATTATTTTTAGTAGCAATCGCCACTACCGGGAATTTTGGATCTAAAAGCGCGTTAGCCCCGTGCTTCATTTCTCCGGCTGGATAGGCTTCGCTGTGAATATAGGATAATTCTTTAAGTTTATGCGAACCCTCTAAAGCAATCGGGTAATTGATCCCTCGGCCTAAAAATAACATATTTTTATAACCAGCGTAATTTTTCGCCGCTTTTTTTATTGCTTGCGCCTGTTCAAGGATTTGATTCACTTTTCCAGGTAGTTTTTGAATTTCTTTGATAATCTTACTGCCAGTTTCAAAAGACATTTTTCTCAAACGACCAAAATAGACCGCGTACAAAGTTAATATCATTAGCATATTGGTAAAGGCTTTACTCGAGGCCACTGATAATTCCGGTCCAGCGTGGATATATGTGCCGCCATCCGCTTCTCTGGCGATAGTAGAACCAACCACATTCACAATTCCGCGCACGCGCGCTCCTTTTCTTTTAGCCTCTCTTTGAGAAACCAAGGTATCTAAAGTTTCTCCGGATTGAGAAACCGAAAAAACCAAAGTTTTATTATCAATAACTGGATTACGGTAGCGAAATTCCGAACCAATTTCCGCGTTTGTGGGGATTTGAGCCAGTCTTTCAAATAAGTATTTACCTACCATGCAAGCGTAATTTGCGGTGCCGCAAGCCAATAAAGTAATTTGCTTGATTTTTTGGGCTTGCAAGTCAGTCATATTAAAACCGCCCATACGCGCGGATCCTTCTTTGGGCCTCAAACGACCGCGTACCGCATCCATAATCACAATTGGTTGGTCATGAATTTCTTTGAGCATAAAGTGTTCAAAACCAGCTTTCTGCGCCTGTTCCATGGTCCAGTCAATTTTTTGCGCTTTTTTATCAATCTCGCCTTTGGTGCCGAGTCTGTATATTTGACATTCTTCCGCGGTTATTTCCGCGTATTCACCGTCATCCAGGTAGATTATCTTTCTTGTATGGGGTAAAATCGGGGTTGCGTCCGATGCGATAATATTTTGATTTTTGCCTAAACCTATTGCTAGAGGACTTCCGGAACGAGCCACCATAATTTTATCCGGTTCTTTGGCCGATATCACCACTAGTCCGTAAGTGCCACCTATTAAACCCAAAGTTTTTTCCACCGATTTTTTTAAGCTTAATTTAGCGTGAAATTTTTCAATTAAATGCGCTAACACCTCGGTGTCTGTTTCGGATTTAAATTTATGATTTGCTAAGTATTTTTGCTTTAAATATTGGTAGTTTTCAATTATTCCGTTGTGAGCCAAAGCTACAGTGCCTTGTTGACCAAAATGCGGGTGCGCGTTTTTTTCGGTTACGCCGCCATGGGTTGCCCACCTTGTGTGAGCAATTCCGATTGCGCCCGCAAGTTTTTGGTTTTTTAATTTTTTTTGCAGTTCATCAACGTTACCCACTGAGCGAACTCGCTTTAATTTTTTGTTTTTTGTCACAACTAAAATACCAGCCGAGTCATAGCCTCGATACTCAAGTCTTCTTAAACCTTGCATTAAAATATTTTGAGCCGGTTTATTCCCGACATAAGCTACTATACCGCACATAGATTTGTTTAGTAGTTAAATAAAGCAATTATACTTGCTTGTCATTAATTTTTTGCCTAAGCAGGTAAGTCTGTTCTTTTTTCAATTCCTTATTAAAAAAGCATATATAATTATCAACAGAAAAACAAGAGCTTTAACCTCAAATCCCCTTAAAACCGGCAATGATTTTAAAATTAAAAAATTTTTGTTATTATTTAGCCAATCTAAATTAATTTAAAACTCAGCATGCATATGAAAACCATCATTATCAATAATTTAAAAACTAATTACTTACAAAGCTCAAGCTTTCAAGCTCACGGATGTAAAGTTTTCTTGCATGGCTGGCAGTCCCAAGCCCAGCACCTGAGTTCTATTTTGTTAATGACCGATAACTATATAGCTTTGGATTTGCCAGGGTTTGGCGGTAGCGAGCAACCAACCCATGCTTGGAGCTTGGCTCAATATGTTGACTTTTTGTATACTTTTTTTCAAGCTTTAAACATAGAGGAGCCAATTTTAGTTGGTCATTCTTTTGGCGGCGCGCTTGCTTTAAAATATTGTTCTGACTATAAAGATTGTCAACAAGCTGTTTTAATTGCTCCGGCCGGTATTCGAAAGAAAGGTTTAAAAGTTTCAATTTATTGGGTAATTGCTAAAATATTTAAATTTTTATTAAAGCTATCTTTGATAGAAGTCTTTCGTAATCAGATCAGAAAAATGCTATATCGGTTGATCGATTCCCGAGATTATCTTGAATCCGGCTCCATGAAAGCAATTTATCAAAAAGTTATTCGAGCCGATTTAAGTCAAGCTTTAGCCGGTATCGATATTGAGGTGCATTTAATCTGGGGTCGCCAGGATCGAGAATACCCTTTGAAATACGGCCTGCAAATGCAAGCGTTGCTTGAAAAGTCTCAATTGCATGTTATAGATCAAGCCGGACATTTTCCTTGGTTGGATCAGCCAAAAAAATTTAAGCAAATTTTTACTAAACTAATTTCTTATGATCATCAGAAATTTAATTCATATTCTCCAAAGTGAAAATTATGACGCCGGCCGTTTTTTAAACTTTGCTTATCATAATTTACGCTGGTGGCGGTTGCAGCAAAGAAAAAAATTGGTTTGGACGAAAAAAGCGTTATTGATTTATGGCTTTAGTTTAAGCGGCTTTTTTCTGTTCAGCTTAGTTGCCATTGTGTATGTAAATAAAATCTTTGGTTTGCTGGTCATGATTGCTTTTTTTGTTCTAATGCCTTTTTGGTTAGTGACCGTATTGTACCTTATTAAACCCATAGACTTTTTATTGAAAAATTTTTTAATAAATCAAGCAAGCCAAGTTTTGAAAAATCAACCCAAGCTGATTAAAATCGCCATTACCGGCAGTTTTGGCAAAACTACCACCAAAGAAATTTTAGCCAGTATTTTAAAGACCAAATATTCAGTTATTAAAACCCAAGGAAATCTAAATACCGACATCGGGATTGCCAATTTTATACTAAGTCAAGCTCTTGAGTTAAAAAAATACCAAGTTTTAATTGTAGAAATGGGCGCTTATCAAACAGGTGAAATTAAAAAAATTTGCGATTTTTTCAAGCCGGATTACTCAGTTTTAACCGGCATAAATCAAACTCATTTAGAACGGTTTGGCAGTTTAAAAAAAATTATCCAAACCAAATTTGAATTGCCTCAAAACACCAAGCAAAAAAGTTATTTAAATTTTACAGATCCTTTAATAAAAAAACATGCCGATCGGTTTTTGCTTAAAAACGCTCAAGTTGTTAACCTTGAGCAGGTGACTGACTTTAAGCCTTTAAAAAAATTTCAGGGTTTTAGTTTTCGCTACCAGGACCAGACCTTAAAAACTCAGCTTTTAGCCAAACATAATTTAGCTTTAATTATGGTTTGTGTTAAGTTGGCTCGGGAACTGAAAGTTGATTTTAAGTCAATTAAACAAGGGCTTGAGCGGCTGAAACCCATCAAACATCGGCTGGAGCCTATTTACAATTCCAATACTGATGTTATGGTAATTGATGATAGCTATAATGCTAATTTCAATGGTATAAAAAGTGGCTTGCAAGTACTTAACCGAGCCCAAAAACGTAAAATTGTTTTAACCCCAGGCGTGGTAGAGCTTGGCCAACAAAAAGCTTTGGTTCATCAAAAAATAGCTCGGCTTTATCGCGAAAAAACCGATCTGGTGCTTGTGGTAAAAAACTCTCAAACCCTGCATATTATTGAAGATTTTAAAAAAAATAATTTTAAGAATTATCGAGTTTATACAACAGCCAAAGCCGCCCACGCTGACCTAGCCAATATCCTTAAACCCGGCGACACTATTCTTTTTCAAAACGACCTAGCCGACAATTATTTCTAATTTGTAAATTATCATCATGACCAACCAATCAAAATCATCAATTGGCGTTTTTTTTGGCGGCAAAAGTCCGGAACATGACGTTTCCATTATCACCGGCCAGTTGATTATCTCCACTTTAAAAAAAATAGGTTACCCGGTAGTTCCGGTTTATATTGGACCAAAAGGGGAGTTTTATTTGGATGAAAAATTAGACAACCTAAAATTTTTTTCCCAAACTCTGGATAATCGAGAACAACAATTAAAAAAAGCCGACGCTTATTATTTGGATTTAGAAAAATCCCGCCAAGTTTTGATTTTCAAGAAAAAGGGCTTAGGCTCAAAACATATTCAAATTGACTTAGCTTTTGTGGCTTTTCATGGCGAATACGGAGAAGACGGTACCATTCAGGGCTTGTTTGAAATGTTTAATCTTCCGTACGTTGGTTGTGAAGTTACCGCCTCGGCAATCGCTATCGATAAGATCACCACTAAATTGCTTTATCAGGGCATGAATATTCCCACCACTGATTTTTATTTTTTTAATAAAACCGAATGGCAACAAGATTCTCAGGAAGTATTAGCTCAAGCAAAAAAGCTTACTTGGCCGTTGATTGTCAAACCGGCGCGTTTGGGCTCTTCGATTGGTATGCAAAAAGCCAACAATTCTCAAGAATTAGAAAACGCATGCCAAGTAGCGCTTCATTATAGCCCCAGAGTATTGGTCGAAGAAGCAGTGGAGAATTTAGCCGATTTAACCATCGCGCTTTTGGGCAACCAAAAACCCAAAACCTCTTTAATTCAGGAATCGGTTTTTACTGATGAATTATTCAGTTATGAAGAAAAATATCTTAAAGACGGAGGCGCTCAAACAGGAGCTGCCACTAAAAATCTAATTATTCCGGCAAACATCGATCAACAAACCACTCAAAAAATTAAAAAGCAAGCCAAACAAATTTATAAAGCCATTGATTGTTGTGGTACTGCCAGGGTTGACTTTTTATTCAACCGCAAGACCAAACAGCTTTTTGCTAACGAAATTAATCCACTGCCAGGCACGCTTTACCATCATCTCTGGAAAGACAGTGGATTGAGTATTAAACAGGTTGTGAAAACTTTAATAAAATTGGCGCAACAAAGACATGAGTTAAAAAACAAATTCACTCGAGTTTTTCAATCAGAAATTTTAAATCAAGCAAAATCCATCAAACTAAACCTAGATCAGGATAAAAAATAGCCATGTTTGAGCGGGTCAAAAATCTAAGACTGTCCATTATTAAACAAATTGAGCTTTTAGCCAGTCGATATCCCGATTCTATTTCCTTGGCTCAAGGTATTCCCAGTTTCCAAAGCCCGCCTTGTGTTAAAAGAAGTGTTGAACTAGCTCTCAAGAGTTCCATTATTGATAAATATTCACTCAGCCCCGGATTGCCTCAATTACGGGAATTAATTGAGTTGAATTTAGAAAAGCAAAACATGTACTATGATTGGGAGACTGAAATCATAGTTACCGCCGGCACTATTCAGGGCATTACCGCAACTATTTTGGCTTTAACAAATCCCGGAGATGAAATTTTAATTCCCGACCCTACCTATACCTCTTACCGAGAAGTTATTACCTTAGCTGGCTGTCAACCTGTTTATGTTCCTTTAAATCAAGCCAATAACTGGTCCTTTGAAATTGAAAGATTTGCTCAAGCAATCACCAACAAAACTAAAGCGATTTTTTATTGCAATCCCAACAACCCTACCGGCACGATTTATAGTCAAGAAAATTTAAAGCTTTTGGCTAAACTAGCGGAAGAAAATAATTTATTTTTAATTTCCGATGAAGTTTATAAAGAATTTACCTTCGATCAAAAGCAAATATTTTCTCTGGCGCAGGTTAGACGATTACGCCAAAGACTGGTTAGAATTTATGGTTTTTCCAAAGCCTATGCCATGACTGGATGGCGAGTCGGCTATGTACACAGCGATCGTTCCGTAATTCAAGAAATTCTCAAGGTTCATGATTGCTTAGTAACTTGCGCCGCGGTAGTTTCTCAGTACGCTGCTATTGGCGCTTTAGAAATGGGGGAAACTGATTTAAAAAAATTTAATCAACGTTATCTTAAGCTTCGTGATTTGGTTTGTGATCGATTGGATCGGTTGAGCCATGTTTTTCAATACACTCGTCCGCAAAGTACTTATTATGTTTTTCCCAAAATTAAGCCCAATCACATGACCAAGTTAAATCAAAATCAACAGATTGACTCCTGGGATTTTGCCATGAAATTACTAGATAAAATCGCGGTTGCAGTTGTGCCCGGTTTTGCTTTTGGACCTAATGGCGAAGGTCATCTAAGAATTAATTTTGGTCGCAGCGCTCAAGATATCAATAGGGCGTTTGATCGCCTAGATGCTTTATTTAAAGTGTGAAATCGGGATTTACCATGATTTAAAATTTAGATAACAAACGTATTAACCATCAAATTCATGAAAATTTTTTTAAGGCCATTGCTGGTTTTTTATCTAAAAGCTCTTGCCAAGTTGTTATTATGGTTTAAGCAACCACAAATTATCGCCATTGCCGGCAGCAATAATAAAACTTTTACCAAAAATCAAATTAAAAAAACGCTCCAAGCCAAGCAACTTATTTGTCGGGCTAGTCCTAAAAGCTACAATACCGATATTGGCTTGTCCTTATCTATTTTAGGCATTGCTAGCGGCTATAGTGACTATAAAAAATGGGGACGGGTTTTAATTCAAGCTTTGGCCGCTTTGTTTCGCCCGGGTTTTCCCGATTATTTGATTTTAGAAATTGGCATTGCTCAACCTGGAGATATGAAGCAACTGCTTTCAATAATTAAACCTCGAATTTCAATCATTACCGATTTAACCCAAAAATATTTAGAGGCTTTTCAAGACATGGATTATTTAGTCAAAGAATACCAGCTTTTATTTAAGAAAACCAACCCCAAGGGTTTTTTAATTGTAAATTTTGATAATCCACGGCTGCGTCAATTAGCTAAAACAGCCGGCTCTACGGTTATTTCTTTTGGTCAGGCTCGCAATTATGACTATAGGATAACTCGATTAAAGCGGAAAAACTATCGTGAACGGATTGTGATTAAACATCAAAAGCATTCAAAGCTTTATCAGCTTAAGCGTTACGGGTTACATAATATTTATGCTTTTTGTATTGCGGTTGTAATCAAGCAGATTATTAAAACAAATAAACAAGACAACTAAAAAACACCTCTGACATAAAGAGGTGTTTTTATTGCTTAAATTAGCTAAGATTAGTCGTTTTAGATTTTTAAATCTTCCACTACTTCATCCAGATTTTTTTTACCAGTTTGTTCGTCTTTATCTTCGGCTTCTTTTCTGGGACGCTCTTTTCTTTTAGATCCTTCTGGTTCGTTGATTTTTAGGTTAACTCTGGCATTATTACGCGCTCCCACCACTTTTAAAAGATTTCTTAGCGCTCTGGCTGTGCCGCCTTTTCTACCAATAACAATACCCATGTCTTCCGGATTGACATCGAGAGTAATTAATACCCCCATTTCGTCAATTTCTCGATTAATTTTTACGTCATCTGGGTGATCAACAATCGTTTTGACAATGTATTCAACGAATTCTTGATCCAGTTCTTTTTTTGCCATTGCTGTTTTTAAATTCTTAATGATATTCTTTAGGCAATTTTAGCCTAATTTTCAAAGTTTAAACCCCAAAAGCGACTATCTTTTGGCCAAACTTTTTATATTTTAATCCTATCAGATTCACCTATTAGAGTCAATAAAGCTCTTAATAACAGGGTTGTCTTTGCCGGTTTTGCTTGCATTGATTTTTTGGCAAAAAACTTTATAGATATTTTGTTTTTTTTAATGGTTTGGGTAAATAACTTTGCTTTTCCTTATAGTTATAATCAGGCGAGTATTTATAATCTTTGCCATAATTTAGATCTTTCATGAGTCGAGTCGGAGCGTTGCGAATGTGAAGCGGCACCGGCAAATTTCCATATTTTTTAATATCAGCTCGAGACCTTTTGACTGCTTGGTAAACCCGAACGCTTTTTTTGGACTTGGCTAAATACGCCACACATTGACCTAAAATCACATCACATTCTGGCAAACCCAAGAAATGGCAAGCTTGATAACAGGAAACCGCCATCAACAAAGCAGTGTTATTAGCCAACCCAATATCTTCGCTGGCGAATCTAATCAGTCTTCTGGCTATGTATAAAGGTTCTTCTCCGCCTTCCAGCATTCTCATTAACCAATAAAGCGCCGCATCCGCATCTCCGCCTCTCAGTGATTTATGCAAAGCTGAAATTAAATTGTAATGCTCTTCTCCGTCTTTATCATAAAGTAAATGTTGTTTCTGAAAAATTTCTTTAATTAATTCTTTGTTGATTTTTTCTTTAAAATTATTGGCTAATTGCAAGGCGTTAATAGCGGCTCTAGCATCACCATTGGCTAAATGCGCGATAAGCTTTAGATGTGAATCATCAATATCAACTTTTTTAAGTCTTTTTATTCTTTTTAAAATTTTAACCAAAGCGGTTAAATCAAGCCGATTAAATACAAACACTTTGGTTCGAGACAAAAGCGCGGCGTTGACTTCAAAACTGGGATTTTCCGTGGTCGCGCCTATTAAAATTATGGTGCCGTCCTCAACGTAGGGCAAAAGCACATCTTGTTGGCTTTTGTTAAAACGATGGATTTCATCAATAAATAAAATAGTATTTTTTTCTTTGACCTGATCGTTTTGAGCTTTAGCTATAATTTTTTTAATTTCTTTTACTCCACCAGTAGCCGCAGAAAAGCTGATAAACCTACTACTGGTTTGTTGAGCGATTATTTGAGCCAAGGTTGTCTTGCCGCTGCCGGGCGGTCCCCACAAAACCATGGAAGGAATTTTGTCTTGTTTAATTGCTCGTAATAAAAATTTGTTTTTACTTAATAACTCTTCCTGACCTATTAATTCTTGGGTTTTGGTCGGTCGCAACTCATCAGCCCAAGGTCGAAATCGGGTTTTTTGAGGTTTGTGCTTAAATTTATTTTGAGATTTTTTAACCATTTTACAAATATTTTAATAATACAGCAGCGGGCTTGATAATTCCTAAGCCGCTTGAAACGTTTTAAAGATTCGAGACCGCGCTTTGTTCATAAACAATTGGTCTTTGGTTTTTTTGATTGATAATCGTAATCATTAAAAATAAGAAAAATATTATCGCTAAGTCGTTTTTCCAAAAACTAGTTTCAAATAAACCATGAATCAAAAAGTATATCAAAATAATTTTTTCTATTCCCGGGTTTTTAATTCTACTTTGTAGCCCTTTTGCTATTAAATATATAAAGCCAAACAAACCTAATATTCCGGTCTCCAACCATACCGTGAGTAGGTTATTATGAGCATTTGGCACAGCCCATTGCGGAAAAGGAAGATACAAGTTCTGAGCATTTAAATATTGAGCTTGAAATCCGTTAGCTCCAATCCCGAATAACCAATTGTTAGCGATCAAATATCCGCTTACTTCATATATAACCAGTCGGGAATCAAAGCTAGATTTGTTTTCGAAAGCCGAATAGTTATAAATCTCTTGCACCGGCCCGCTAAACAACAAAAGGATTGAAAATCCGATAATTACAACCAACATCAACTTATTGATCATTTTATAATGTTTTAATTTTAATTTTAAACCGGATAAATATAAAAGCTGATACACTCCACAAACCAAAAGAGCGGCCCAGGCTCCGCTTGACCTAGTTGCAATCAAAACTATTAAAAACCCCAAGCCGATTATAATTAAATTAATTTTGATTAACTGTTGATTCTTTTGGTTAAGTTTTGATCTATTTGGATTTTTTATAATCAGTTTGTGTGTTAAAACTAGCAAACCCGGCATTAAAATAAGCGCCAATTGATTGGGCGAAGCGAAAAAGCCGCTTAATCGGTGATCGTAAGTCACTTGTCCTAACACTAAAAAAAACAGACCCATACCAACCAAACCAACAGTTAAAATTATTAAACAGTTTAAAAGCGCAGTAACTTTAATAATTTTAATCTTTATTAAATATGAGGTTATTAAAGCGTAACCAATGGGCAAGATGTAAAAACTTTTAATCGTTCCCAATCCGTCCCAAAAATATTTTTGATCTGAATTTACCAACCATGCCAAAATTAGCCCCAGAATTAACAACAACAAGGCTATGAAAATACCCAACCTAGCTTTAAAAAATTTGTTTAATTTAGTTAATCCGCGTTTTTTGATCAACCAAGTTAATCCAATCATTAGGTATCCGGCTAGCAGACAATCAAGCGCATTAATTGAACCCAAAGAGCCCAATTTGAATTTAATCAGATAGGTTGGCAGCGCTAGAATGATTAAACAAGCATATCTTGACAAAATTATTTTAGTTTATTATTTTATTATATTGAAATACTCGACAATTTTGTCGAACATTTTCCTTAAAAATCAATAAAATTATTGTATTTGCTTACGAGTTCCTTGGCTCAGGGAATCCCTCCTTAACCTGAGCTGGGTTAAATATAGGCTTCTATAGCTCGTAAGCAGCTATAATAGTTTTACTTATTCTTAATATTGTCAACAGGCCTTTCCAAGTCTGTTTTTTTAATGAAATTGATTTTGCGCGCTTGTTATACCTTGAGTTATTATAGTTTCAATAATTGCCGGAGTTTTTGCCAACACCATCCGTAATTTTTTTTCGCTGGTTATCCTTTTTAAGACTAAATTGGTTGATTTATCAAGATTATCCGGCGCTCTAATACCAATTCTTAATCGAATGAAATTTTTTGTGCCCAATTTTTCTTGAATATCAAAGACTCCTTTATGTCCAGCGCTGCCAGCCGCTTTAACAATTTGAATCTGCCCCTGCTTAATATCCGAATCATCATGAATCACAATGATTTTTTTTTGAATAGCCTCGAGATAGGGGTAAAAATAATTAAAGTATTTTGTTAAAGTTTGCCCGCTTTTGTTCATAAACTCTATTGGTTTTAACAACTCTAAATTCTGCTTTTTGGCTTTAACCCGCTTTACCTTGATGTGAAATTTTTTTATTAATCGCCAATTTGAGCGATCATACTTTTTGCTTAAAGCATCAAGAGCCTGAAAACCTAAATTATGATATGTATTCTCGTATTTTTCCCCAGGATTGCCTAGTCCTGCTATGAAATAATCCACTGAATTCATAATAAATTATTTACTATAAAAAATTTTATCAAACTTAAATTAATTATTTAACCCATCTATTTTCAGACTAGTTTTTATAGATTTAGCATAACTTTAAAACCCTGAATAGTAAATACTTTTGAAAGATTCGGCAAATCATTGCATTAAATGGTAAAAATTAATTTTTTAAAATAATCCTTTAATATTGAATTTAAAAAGATTAATTTTTAAAAACGTAAAAATTAAATTAACATGGGGGTTTCCCCCTTGCTCAATTTAAAATACTTGTTATAATGCCGTAATCAAGAGTATAAAAAGATTTTAAAGCTTGCCAAGTCAATAATAATCAGTTATAATTCAATTATTAATGATTTAGCAAGCCGTAAAATCGGGCTAATTAATAATTAAAAATAAAGAGATGAACAAAACCCAACTTGTTGAGGCGGTTGCCAAAAAGGTAAAACTGCCCAAAACTCAAGTTAAGGCAGTGATTGACGAAACTTTGGACACCATTAAGTCCACTATGAAGTCAAAAAAGGTTCAATTGATCGGTTTCGGAACTTTTGAAACCGTCAAGAGAAGCCAAAGACAAGGAGTTAATCCTGCGACCGGCAAGAAAATTACTATTCCTGCCCGTAAAGCTCCCAAGTTTAAACCAGGTAAAGCTCTTAAAGAAGCTGTTAAGTAAACTGGTATTGACGCGAAACAAAAACACCCGCACTAAGAAGCGGGTGTTTTTTTAATGGGTGATAGACCGGATTCGAACCGGCAACCACTGGGACCACAACCCAGGGCTCTACCATTGAGCTACTATCACCATGGCTTAGCTTTCCTGATTATATTAAAAATATAGTAAAAAATGCAAATTTTCAAGTAATAAATCCGGATTTAACAAGGCAAAAGCGTTTTTATTGTTTTTGAATAATACTAATAGGAAAAAATAAAAAAAATAATTAACAGTTTTATTTATTTTTGGTTTGTCCTTGAGTTTCATATGATTTATTCAGAATTAACCGATAAAAATCTCGGATAAATCTTGGATCCAGCTTTGATTGTTTTAAGGCTCGATCAGTCAATTGTTTTTCTCTGGTACTATCTAAAATCGGTAAGTTTCGTTTCTTTTTATAAGCTCCCACCCTGGTAGTTATTTTAAAGCGTTCCTCAAGCAGTTCTAGCAACTTCTGATCAATGGCGTTTATGCTTTGCCGATAATAATCCAATCGCGATTCATTTTTGGCTTGTAAGATTCGTTTGTCAATTCGTTTTTGAGCCCGATTAAATTTTTGCTTTATTTGATCCACGTAGGGATTGTAATTATTCATGTCATAAAGCAACTGCCAGCTATCTTTGATGGTGTAATAAGTGGCCTTTAAATGCTCATAACCCTTGGTGGTTAATTGTTGTTCTTTAAACTCAGCAGTCCATAAAATTCTAGCTAGATAATGCATAAAACCAAGGCATTTGGCTGCTTGATGGTCGTGTTCGCTCGGTGTGGCTTTGATTACCTCAAGCTCAAGGTCGGTTAAATATTTTTTAATTTTTTCATACCTGTTTTTTTTGATTCTCAAGGGACAAAGCACGATTTGTAAATCTTTAAGTCGATAAGATAATTTATCAAGATTAAAATTGGCGCTTGCCGGTCCAAACATGGGATGAGTCCCCATGATCTGAATATCTTTATCAGTATATTTCTTCAACCACTTGCATGGCAAAACTTTGACTGAACAAACATCCAAGAGTAACGTACCCGGTTTTAATTGGCTACTAATTTTTTTTATTAGCGCTTGAGTTTGGGAAATTGGTACCGCTAAAACAATCACCCGGCTTTGAAAAATTTCCGGCCAGCCCGCGATTTTTAGTTTGAGTTTTTTAGTCAGTTTTTTGTCAGCTGGCGATAATTTATAATCAAACAGTTTTACCTCAAAGTTTTTGTTTAATATACACGCCAACAAACGTCCAAAATCGCCAAAGCCAAAAATACCGACTTGATTTTTTTTCTCCTTATTCATAATCATGTTAATTATTTAAGGTTATAATCTAAAACAATGTTTTTGTTTAGCCTGCTTTAGATGAAAAAACTGTAAATCATAATTATTTTTTTAACAAATTGGATTTATGCGTTTAGGAAAATGTCTTCAAAAAATTTATCAAACGCCTAAGCCCTAGGAGCTTCCTGATCGTTAATAAGAACCATTAATCTTCATCCCAAGGAGCTTTGCCTTGAGGATAGGAACCTAAAATTTTTAATTTTTCACAATTTTGTCGCATTTCTTTTATGGCTTCTCTCACATTGGGTTGTTTTCTATGACCCTGAATATCGATAAAAAAATAATAATCCCAACCACCTTTTTTCATAATCCGGGATTCGATTTTGGTCATGTTGATCTTTCTTTTAGCAATAGCTTTGATTAGGTTATACAATGAGCCTGGTTGATTTTTAATCACGATTAGAAATGAAGTTTTACACCGGTAAGTTGGCTTAATTTGGTCTTGCTGGGCCAGAACAAAGAATCTAGTGATATTGTTTTTTAAATTTTCTATGTTGGATTCCAAAATTTTTAATCCATATAAAGTGGCGGAAAGTCGGTTGCTGATCGCGCCGCTTGTTTGATTTTTTTTCGCTTCAATACAGGAATGGGAATTACTTTTTGAATGCGCGATTTTATCTTGAAAATTTTTTTGTTTAAGCCATTTTGAACATTGCGCTTGCGCCATGGGATGAGCAAAAATTTTTTTAATGCGGCTTAGCTTTTGTTCATGCCCTAAAAAATGAAAATTTATTTTTAAAAAAACCTCTTGAGCGATTTTGACTTTTAATCGATCCCGAGCAAATAAATCCATGACCTTTTCAATTGAACCCGCGGCTGTGTTTTCAACTGGAACTATACCAAATTTAGCTATTTTAGAGCTTACTTTTTTAAAAACCCGTTCCACCTCTTGGACCGGTAAAAGATTAATTGGTCGATTTTTAAAACATTTTTGCGCCGCCAAGTGGCTATAGGAGCCTTGAGGTCCTAAAAATGCCACTTTTGGTTTTGATTTGGATTGTTTTATCGATAACATTGTTGCCTTAAATAGTGATCTAAAAGAGTTATCGCGCTCATTGCCTCCACGATAGGTACTGCTCTGGGCACCACACAAGCATCATGGCGACCTCGACCTTGAAATTTAACTGACTCGCCCTTGGTATTGACTGTGGTTTGTTTTTGGTTGATAGTGGCAACCGGTTTAAAAGCCACTCGAAAATAAATATCTTGACCGTTGGAAATCCCTCCTTGAATTCCAGCAGAAAAATTAGTCTTGGTTTTAACGTGGCCATTGGAGTCGCTATGGAACAGATCGTTGTGTTCACTGCCTTTCATGGAGGCGGAGGCAAATCCGGCGCCCAATTCAAATCCCTTAACCGCATTAATACTAAGCATTGCTTTGCCTAAGTCGGCCGATAGTTTATCAAAAACCGGTTCGCCTAAACCCAGCGGCGTATTTTTGATTACTGTTCGGATTACACCACCGGTTGAATCGCCTTGCTTTTTGATCTTTTCCAGATATTTGATCATTTGTTGAGCTTTTTTTGGGTCAGGGCAACGAATCGGGTTGTTTTCAATTTTGGTCAAAGAAATATCTTCTTCTTGAACCACAGCTTTAACCGGGCCGATTTGCTCAACGTAACTATAAATTTTTATGTTTAATTTTAGTTTTAAATACTTTTTCGCTATGGCTCCGCCAGCTACTCTAGCTGCGGTTTCTCGAGCTGATGCCCGGCCCCCACCCCGCCATTCACGTATGCCGTACTTTTTTTCAACGCTAAAATCAGCATGACTCGGACGGTAAATATTTTTCAAATGTTCATAATCATGATTGCGAGCATCTTTGTTTTTAATAATCATTAAAATTGGAGTACCCAAAGTGATTTTTTGGCTTAATCCAGCCAAGATTTCAACTTGATCAGCTTCCTTCCTGGTTGTTGTTAGATTGCTTTGGCCTGGCCTTCGTCGATTTAACTGCTTTTGAATATCCTTGGCTTCAAGCTTGAACTTAGCCGGGCAACCATCAACAATAACCGCAATCGCACCGCCGTGAGACTCTCCGGCTGTGGTGATGGAAAAAATTTTACCAAAAGTATTGCCTCGCATAAGCGCTTAAGGTTATTATGCTTAATGATTAAATATTAGAAGATAGCCAATGAAAAAGCAAGCTGATGTTTACTAAACTAAATCATTTTTAATTTTTTCTGCTCACGGTTTGATAGGTAAATGGAACCAATAATAATCATAGCCGCGATTAGCGAATAAATGGTTGGCATTTCCCCGAAAACAAACCAGCCCAACCCAAACGCAAAAATTACTTTTACATGCGCTCCCTGACTGGCCGTGGTTGACCTAAGTTGTTTAATGCTTTGGTTGGTTAAAATTATTCCCAAACAAGCCAAAAATCCGCTTAAAACAAGCAAAAATCCAGTTTGCCAATCCCAAAGCGCTTGTTTGTCAAATTGGTTGGTTGTTCCATCCATAACAAGTAAGGTTAATCCAGATATTAAAAAAGCGGGCAAGGAAACCTCAAAGGTATTAAAACTTTTTAACAATATTTTACGCACAACATATCCTAAAGCGGTTATCAAAGTAGCTCCGGCTACTAACAGTTCCCCTTTGCCCATTTTTCCCAATTGGAAAAATAAAGAATTTGTGGACAAAATTATAACCGCGTAAATTGAGATTAATATTAAGCCTATAATTTTCAAGTTAAATTTGTTTTTAAAAATAAAAATTGAATATAAATACACCAATAAAGGAATAAGAGTGTGGATTATCGAAACATTTAACAATGTGGTATTCATTAATGCTAATACTCTTAGAAATACCGCTATCGCGCTATTAAAAATTCCTACAAAAAAAAGCATGAAAATTTGGCTAGGCTTGGCTGAAAAGATTTTTTGCCAGTTAATTTTGTGCTTAAATAAAAGCCAAGCAAAACCGGCCGCTAGTAACATTCGCCAATAAATCACGCTTAAAGGGTTTATTTGCGCTGCCAATAATTTCGCTATAGCATTATTGCCAACCACAAATAAAGAAGCCATAATCATGGCCGCTATTCCCCAGGTTTCTTGATTTTTGCTTGGTATTTTTTTCAAATTTTTATCAATTAATTCTTTATTTCGCGATCCGCATTGATTAGTTTATTTACCTTTAATACTTGTTCAACAGTAAGTTGACCCGGCGCTGAGCCCGAGTTGTTTAACCTAGCATAAGTTAGCAAAGAACCGATTTTAGGAAAGAACACCCGGGTTATTTTTCCCAAATTACCCATTCCTATAACAATTTGCTCCAAGTTTTTTTCTTGATCAAGCAATAATCTACTTAAATTTTTAATATCATGAGTAGAGTTCACCATGGTTGTTATTTTTGCCACGTCTGTTTGTTGTTTTTTTATTTTGTTTCTGATTTTTTTTAATTCTTGTAATTTGGGGGTTTGTTTGAAATCATGAAAAGAGCAAATTATTTTGGTCTTGCTTTTATTTTTATTAAGATCAAACTGTTCAATAGTGGATAGCTCGATATCAACATAAGTAAAATTATACTTTAGCGCTTGGTTTAGAACCCGGATTCTTTGTTCTTCGCTTCCGGAAAACACTCCGCCCTCCTCTTTTTTTCGGCAAGTCAAAATTGTTTTATTTGATTGGGAAAATTGAGCAAGATTTTGTAATATTTCCTCATAATCACTAGGCGCTTGTTTTAAATAATCAATTCTAAATTCCAGCCATTTAACTTGTCTGGCGGCTTTTTTTGCATTTTTTAAAAAAGTTTGAAGATTTTTATCGGTAATGGGTACGCAAATTTTTTCCCGCATTTGTTGTTATAAATTTAAGATGTTTTTCATGGCCTGGACCGGAGCCTTTTGCCCGGTGTACAATTCATATTGAGCTATACCTTGATACAAAAGCATTTCTTTACCCGTAATTACCTGGGCTTTTTTAGCTTGAGCATCATTTATTAATCTGGTTCCCGCTTCTGAGTAAACCGCGTCAAAAACTATATGATTTTGCTTTAACCAATCAGGTTTTATCAAGCTTTTATCTTGCTTTAAACCCACCGAAGTCGTGTTGACTATTATTTGATAGTTCGGGATAGTCGAAAGCTCGTCTAAGCCAGCTGATTTTGCTTTGTATTTAGCCATAGCGGCAAATTCTTCAACCAATTTTTGAGCTTTGTCTTGGGTGCGATTAAAAATCGTTAGGCGCGCCCCTTTTTTTAGTAAACCATAAACCGCGGCTCGAGCTGCTCCGCCGGCGCCTAAAAGCGCGATTTTTTTATTTTTTAAATCGGTTAACTTTTCCAGCGGGTCAACTACACCCAGCCAATCGGTATTATATCCTTTGTATCCGGCTTTTTCCTTAACCACTGTGTTCACCGCATCAATGATCGAGGCTGTGGAATCAATTTGATCTAAGTATTTAATGACCGTTTGTTTATGAGGCGCGGTACAGGTTATTCCTTGAACTTGCATGTGTTTTAAAGCCGGAAAAACCGTGGACAATTGTTTATTTTTTACTCGGGCTGCGATAAAAATAAACTTTCCTTCCAGGTTAGTCTGTTTATAAGCGTGATTGTGCATTAGCGGGGAAAGGGAGTGCCGCACCGGATCGCCGATAATTATGCAAATTTTGGTTTTACTTGTCGCTAACATGAGCTTTGATTTTTTTAATAATTTGTTCCGCCACTTGTTTTGGTACTAAATCATCGGTTTTAATAATATATTGCGCGTAGTACTCATAAACAGGTTCCCGCAACTTGAATAATTTTTTAGCCTTGTTTGGATCTTGAAACAAAGGTCGTTCATAATCCTGAGCCACTCTTTTTTTTAAGGTTTCAAACTCAGTTTTTAAGTAAATAATAATCGAGTTTTTATTCAAATTAAGCATGTTAATTTGATTCATAACCGCTCCTCCGCCAGTAGAAATGATAATTTGGTTTTGGTCGCTTAGTTGTTCAATAACCCGAGTCTCTAATTTTCGAAAGCCCAACTCTTTAATATGATTAAAAATTTCTTTGATTGTTTCAAATTCACTAGCTTTGATAATTTCCTCATCGGTTTCTTTGATTTGATAATCCAGAATTTCCCCCAATATTTTGGCGGTTTCGGTTTTTCCGGCGCCCATAAAGCCGATTAATGCAAGGTTCATGACTTTAATAGTTATTTTTTAGTTATTTGGTATAATTTTTTTAATTCCCGCCAAAACCCAGGAAAGGTTTTATCCACGCATTTGGGATCATTAATGGCAATATCTCCAATGTTACTTGCCAACACCGCTAAACTCATGGCCATTCGGTGGTCATCATAAGTGTCAAGCGCGATATTGTTAATTTTTGATTTATCCCAATTTTTCTTGTGCTGAATTTTAATATAATCCTTACCGGTCTTTACGGCAACCCCTAACTTTTTTAATTCTCTAGCCGGCGCTTCAATCCTATCACATTCCTTGTGTTTCAAGGTGCCAATATTGATAATAGTTACTCCACCGGGAATAAAAGGAGCCATGGCCATTAATGTCGGGGCTGTATCTGGAATCGCTTCCATGTCGACTGGTTTTTTTAAGAGCTTAAGTTTCTTTGTTTTCTTGCCGGTAATTGTTATGCTTTTTTGTTTCAATTCTAATTTAGCTCCCAATTTTTCACATATTTTAAAAAAATTTAAATCTCCTTGTTGACTATTTTTGCCAAGATTAGTCATAGTAATTTTACCGCCATGCAGTGTAGCCATTGCCATAAAGTAGGAAGCCGCGCTCGCATCAGCCTCTACTGTTAAATCAACCGCTTGATATTTGCCCGGCTTTACTATAAAGGTTTGGTAATTAAGGTTTTTTACTGTTGGGCCAAATTTTTTCATTTCAGCCAAAGTAATATCGATATAAGGCTTGCTTACCAATTCTTTAATCACCTTTATGACTAAGCCCTTAGCCAACAAAGGCGCAATCATCAACAAAGCGGTAAAATATTGACTGGAAACATCTCCTTTAAGCTTAACCATATTTTTCCCGTTAGCCCCTCCTGTTACCTCTAATGGTAAAAAGCCGGGCTTTGGCGCTTTAACTTGGGCGCCTAATTCTTGAATCGCTTTGATTAAATAATGTTGGGGTCGATTTTTTAGGCTTTGGTTGCCGCTTAAAACAGTTTTTCCGGATCTTAATAAACTCAAGGCCATTAGCAATCTTGCCGAAACTCCGCTGCCACCGCAAAAAATTCTTTTCTTAGTGTGAGAAAACTTACCGGCTTTTCCCAATATTTTAATGGCTTGGCCATTTTGATCAGTGATTTTTACGCCAAGTTTTAAAAGAGCCTGTTTCATCACTACGCAGTCCAATGAGTTTTCAAAGTTTTTGATCAAAGACCGACCCTGAGCCAAGGCTGCTAAAAATAAGTCCCTAAGCATAATCGATTTAGAAGCGGGTAAGTCTACTTTAACGTCAAAGCGTTGTTTGATTTTGTTGATTTTTATTTTATTCATCCAAGAAGCTTTTAATTCTTCGCATGGCTTTTTTTAAATCATTTAAATTAGCAGCGAAGCTCATTCGAAATCCGCCTTGAGCGTAAAAAGCTTCAGCCGGTATAACCGCGACCCCGGTTTTTTTTAAAAGTTTTTGACACCACTTAATCGAGTCGATTTGGCTTTTTTTATATCTTGGTTTAATCTCTACCCAAAAGTAAAAACCTCCTTGCGGTTCGCTAAAGCTTAATTGTTTTATTTGGCTTAACTCTGAAACCAAATAATCACGACGTTTTTTTAAGTTAATTTGCGCTTTTTTTTGAAACGCTTGTCCTTTTTTTAAGCCTTGAATCGCGGCTTTTTGCGTGATCGAGCAGGGATTAGAAGTAATTTGCGCTTGGATTTTTTCCATTTGTTGAATTATGTTTTTTGGGCCAGCAGCATAACCGATTCGCCAACCGGTCATGGCTTGAGCTTTGCTTAAGCCGTTAATCGTAATGGTTTGTTTAAAAATCTTACTATTTAAACTGGCAATAGAGATAAAATTTTCAAGTTTAAATGTTAACTTTTCGTAAACTTCATCGGCAATAACCCAGATTTTGTTTTCAACCGCTAATTCAGCGATTTTTTTTAGCTCTGTTAAGCTTATCGTAGCTCCGGTGGGATTGGCTGGGTAGTTCAAGAGAATAACCCGGGTTCTTTTGTTAATCTTGGTTTGAATTTGCTTGGCTTGCAAATTAAAAGGCGGCTTAAGTTTGATCATGACAGGCTTAGCTCCGCTTAACTTAATCTGTTCTACGTATGTTCCCCAACAAGGACTAGCCATAATTACTTCAGCGCCCGGTTCGGTTAAGGTAAAAAAAGCATTAAATAAGGCTTGTTTTGCCCCATCAGATGCCATTACCTGTTCAACCGTGTAATTTAATTGATTGTCTTTTTTAAATTTAGCCACAATCGCTTTTTTGAGTTCCGTAGTTCCACCCGAAGCGGTATACTTAGTGAAATCTTCATCAATTGCTTTTTTAGCTGCCGCGCAAACATTTTTTGGCGTGGGAAAATCCAACTCGCCGGCGGTCAAATTTATAATGTCTTGGCCTTGAGCTTGCATTTGTTTTATCCGGGCATTTAAAGTTAAAGTAGGGGAGGGAAGTAATTTTTGAGTTCTTTGTGCCAATTTGAACTTCATGTTTAAATATTAATCTTTTAACTGTTTATAAATAGTTTTTTTTATAAAGTAGCTCCGCGTTTAAAATCCCTCCACCGGCTGCGCCTCTAACAGTATTATGGCTCAAGCCGGTAAAACGAAAATCCAAAACCCTGCATTTTCTTAACCTACCTAAGGTCAAAGCCATGGCTTTATCATTATTACGATCTTTACGAGGTTGAGGACGGTTTTCTTGTTTTAGATAGATAATTGGTCGGGTTGGGGCGCTGGGCAATTTTAGTTGTTGGGGTTCGGCTGTAAAATTTTTCCAAATTTTTAAGATTTGTTCTGTGCTTGGCTTTTTTACGCCAAAACCTAAACTCACGCAAGCCAAATGACCATCCGTAACCGGTACTCGGTTGCAATGAGCCGCGATTTTCAATCCCTTTTTTTCCTGAAATTGGTTATTTTTAATTGAGCCTAAAATTTTCAAGGGCTCATTTTCACTTTTTTCTTCCTCGCCATTAATAAACGGTAAAACATTGTCAGCAATATCAAGACTAGCCACTCCGGGATGTCCGGCTCCAGAAAGAGCTTGCAAAGTAGTAATGATCATTTTTTTAACTTGGTAGCCAGCTTTCATTAACGCATAGGTTGCGGTTAAATAACTTTGTAAGCTACAATTAGGTTTAACTACGATAAAACCCTTTTTCCAGCCTCTTTGTTTTTGTTGAGTCGGAATAACTTTTAAGTGCCGAGCGTTTATTTCCGGGATTAACATGGGTACGTCGGGAGTTTGACGATGCGCCGAAGCATTGGAAACAACCGCAATACCATTAGCTGCGTACAAATCTTCCATGCTCCTGATTTCTTGTTTATCGCTCATTTCAAATGCGGAAAAAACAAAATCAACTCGTTGTTTGGCTTTCTTAACTTGACTCACGTCTTCCACTATTAGATTCTTCACAGCCTTGGGAATTGGCTCGTCCATTTGCCATCTACCGTCTACGGCTTGAGCATATTTTTTACCAGCGGAATTTGGCGAAGCCGCCAAAAAGCGAATTTTAAACCAGGGGTGGTTTTGAAGCAGTTTTACGTAATTTTGCCCCACCATGCCAGTTGCTCCCAGGATACCGATTTTTAGTTTTCTCATATTTTTTTACTTAGTCTTTATAAAACGAAACTAAACTTTGATAAACTTTTCATGCATTGCCCGGACCACTTTTTTTAATTCCCTATCTTTCACTACCGCTTCCAATCTTACCGCGTCTTGATAAGGAAAAGCGCCAATTATTGGCTTTTGACAATGTTGTTCTAAAATTTGATTTAATTGACTGGCCATTTGCCAACTCAAAGTGCCGATCACAGAAACCATGGCAATTTCATTTGCTTGAAAGTTGTATTTTTCCCGCTTTAATCGCTTAAGCGCTTGTTCAACATTGCCATTATTTTTTTCTACCACAATATGAAGACTATCACGGGTGTTGCGAATCAAAACCATATTTACTTCCAAGTCGTTAAACAATTTACTTATTCTGTACAGAAAACCGTATTCGCTAACCCCTTCATCGGTAATGATAATTAAAGTCAAATTTTGTTTATAGCTTATTATCTTAGCGCCTTGGCTTTTTGTTTGAGCCGCTATCACGGTTTTTTGTTGTTTTTTAACAATCGAACGCACCTCAAAAGCGATTTGGCTTTTTTTAATGTACTGGATCGCTTTATCATGAATAACCTTGCCCGATTCCTCCGCTTCTTTATAGCTTAAATAAGGCACGTTTTTAACTTGCTTAACCATTCTTGGATCGGCCGACATTACTCCCTCCACGTCTTTCCATAAAATAATTTTTTTTGCGTTCATGGCCGCGGCCACGAAACAAGCCGTAGTATCGGTTCCCCCACGGCCAAGCGTGGTAGTGCTGCCTTGTTGGTTTTGTCCTATAAAACCGGTTAAAACCGGAATTTCTTGTTTGTTTTTTAACTTCTTGCGCAAGTTTACCTTGGATTTTTCATAGTCAATATTAGCATCGGTGTGATGGTCATCAGTTTCGATTGGAATTTGATCGGTTTTATATCTTTTAGCTTTGAAACCCAGTTCGCGTAAGTAAAAAACAAAAATTAAGGCTGCCAGTTTTTCCCCGTAAGAGAGAATTCGGTCATAAAAAACCTCTAAGACCCCAAATCGATTAATGGTGACCAAATCGTTTTTCAGTTTATTGAATATTTGCTCTATGTTTTGGTTTAACTTCTTTAAATTTGCGGTTTGAAAACTTAGGGTTTTGATAATATTCTGATGCTTTTCTTCAATTTTGTTTATCGCGGTGTTGATTTTTTTTTGAATTGCTTGCTGATTTGAGCGATTACTCCTGGTTTTTTTTCTAGCTGAATTACCGACCAGGTTAAAAATTTCAACCAATTCATCCGTGATGCCTTTTAAGGCTGAAACCACCACGATAGGTTGAAAGTTGGCTTTTTTTTGTTTTTTAATAACTTGGGCGGTTGACTTTATAAACTTAGCCACCATTATCCCGCCGCCGAATTTATTAACAATAATTTTTGCTCGCTTGTTTTTGCTTTTCATTTAATTCAAATATTAAAGGATTAAATTGGTTAGTTTTCGGTTATTGTCTCTTTGATCTTGATGCCAAAGTGCCTTCCCGCGCCAACTTCTTCCAAATAAGCCAGTACCTTGTCTCCTTTTTTTAACTTTGTAATTGAAACGGGCTGACCGTTTTTTTTCGTAAGACGGATTGTTTCGGCGTTTTGTAAAACCAAGCTGATTGTTTGGTTTTTAATTCTGCCTCTTACAATAGCCATGGGCCTTTTTTCAATTTTAACTCTACCAGCGATCGCAACTTCGGTATTACCATTTTGATCCACGGTTAAAACTTGATCACCGCTTTTGATTTCTCCCACGTATTTGGTCTTATCTTTGGGCATGCGAATATACGCGTGCGCTCCTCCGGCATTGACTCGAAAAGGTCGGGGGTCACAGTAAGGAGATTTAACATTTTCGTTATAAACTAAAAACATAGCCTTGGAGCTGTCTCCAACCAGCATACCTTGTCCCGGTTTTAAGATACTGGCGGTATCAATCACCACTCGATCCCCAGTGGTTAAATTTTCCACGCTCCGAATCTCGGCCTCTAACAATTCAATTTTTTCATTTTTAGCTTCTTTCATTATTTGTTCCATCTTTTTAATCTGGCTTGGATCTTGAGTTTCCAATAAAATTCCATCAGCCCCTTTTTCTAAAGTTTCAAAAGCGGTCTTTGCTTGCTCGGCAGTGTGAACATGTTGAATCAAATTGCCGGTTTTAGCAATTAAATTTTCCAAAGGAATTATGGTCCAATCTTGATTATAAATAATTACCGGTTTTTTGCCCTGATGCTTAATCGCTTGCTTTTCCGCTTGTTTTGAGGTAATCATAACTTCGTAAACATCCTTACCTATAACCAGATCAGCTTTTTTATCTTTAGCTATTACTTTGATTTTGGCCAGTTCTTTGGTTGTATCTATGTACTTAGGCTCAACATAAAAAGCTTCAAATCCGCTTTCCAGCGCCAAGGTAATTAGTTTTTTATCCCATTTTAACGGTTTGAACCAAAACTTTCGTTTTTGCATTGATTTGATTAATGAATTAAGTTGAAAAGATTTAAACATGCACCGCTTTTTTGATTTTTTTAATCATGGTAATCATATTTTGGGCCTGGAATACGTTTCTACCCACTGAAACTCCAGCCGCGCCCGCTTTCACGCAGGCTTTAATTGAATTAACCATTTTAGCTTCACTGCTTTTATCGCCGCCAGCGATAACCACCGGAATTGGACAACCTTGAATCACTTTCTTAAAGCTTTGAGCGCTGCCGGTGTAAGGTACCTTAACCAAATCAGCGCCTAGTTCAGCCGCCAAGCGAGCCGCGTGAGCTACCCGTTCAGGATCCTGAAAGGTTATTAGTTTACCCTTTACTTGATTACGAGGATAAACCATTGCCAATAACGGTAAGCCGTGTTTTTGGCATTGTTCCGAAATCCTTCCCAGATCCTTAATCATTTCCGGTTCGTATTGATTAGCTAGATTCACATGAATTGACACTCCTTGCGCCCCTAGATTTTTTATTTCTTCTACCGAGGCCACCGTGACTTTTCTCAAGGGCTCTCCCATTCCGGTTGAAGCGGAAATATGTATTAATACCGGCAGTTTACCAATAATTTTTTTATAACAGCGAAATATTCCTTTATGGATCACAATAGCGTCTACTCCGCCTTGTTTGGCTTTCTTTATGGTTGCTTCCATATTGACCAAGCCCGGAATCGGACCGTCACTAACTCCATGATCCATAGGTAAAATTATCGTGCGGTTGTCATTCTTGATAATTTTTTTTAGTAGCGGTTGTTTTTTTTCAGGCATGATTGTTGATAAATAATTATTATTTAAAAAGGTTAAAAATTACTCGTTTGCAAATATTTTAGCTAAAAATCCAACAAATTAAAGAATTGTTAAAAATTAAAAAATCCCCTTACTCGGAGATTTTTTTGCTTGATTTATTATTTTTAGATTACTCTAGCTTCTATTGCAAAAAAATCTCCGATTTTGGAGTTTAAAGCCAAAATAATTAAAATAATTCAAACAAATTTTTTTCATTAAATTCAAATTTATTTTTCTTGTCTTCAATTTATCATAGAAAAATCCTTTGTCAAATACATATACTTTTGGGTTATTGAGGGATTAAAAGCTGGATTTTTATTAATTTGGCATATTTTTCTTTTCTGTGCTAAATTAGTATAAATGGTAATCATATTAAATCCAAAAAATCCAAAACTTCTTTTATTGTTTAATTAAATAACAAAATTAAAATGGAAAAATACGGTTTAGGCAGAGGGCTTTCCTCTTTAATACCAGACGACATCAAAGAAGATTTTCAAAATTCGGCCGAGTCAGAAAACGATCTTTACAATAATGATGTGCGCAAACTTAAAGTCAAGCAAAAAACCAGCCCCAATTCTCAAGACCGGCACGTGAATGTTGCTGTTAATCAAAAGACTAAAACTGTCAAACAACCGAAAAAATCATTTGATCAGTCCAAAAGTCAGGATCAAAAAAAGATCGCTCAAGGACCCGGTTCTTCTCAACCCCAAAAAAAAGCCAAACAAGAAATTTTTGCTTCCAATTATGGACAAATGGTTACCGAGATTGATTTGGATAAATTATATCCTAATTCCAAACAGCCTCGTCGCAGTTTCGACCCAAACGAATTAGAAAACCTTGGTCTTTCCATAAAGCAACATGGTTTGATTAACCCCATCACGATAATGCCTCGCGGTAGGGGAGAATACGAAATTATCGCCGGAGAGCGTCGTTTTCGAGCAGCTGAAATGGCGGGGCTAAAGAAAATTCCGGCAATCATTAGAGAAATCGATGATTCTCAAAAGTTAGAATTGGCCTTAATAGAAAATCTTCAAAGAAAAGATCTGAATCCGATTGAAGAAGCCATGGCCTATAAAAAATTAATTGACGATTTTAACTTAAGTCAATTTCAAGTTGCCTTGAAGGTCAACAAAGCTAGGCCTTCCATTACCAACATGTTACGATTACTAAAGCTTCCTGAAGAGATCCAGCGAGGTCTGAAGCAAGGTTTAATAACAAAGGGGATCGCCAAAACCATTCTTTCGGTTGAAGATCCAGAGGAGCAGCTTAAATTTTATCGTAAAATTATTAAGCACGATTTAACCGTAAGCGATGCTTGTGAAAATTTACAAGAACATGTAAAAGTTAAACCCCATCAGCGCAAGAAAAATAAAATAGACCCGGTAATCTTGGAAACTCAAAAAGCTTTAACCTCAAAAATTGGACTGCAGGTTAAAATTAAACCCAAGACGCGAGGCGGAGGAGGCAAGGTTACTATTTCTTACAAAAATCAACAAGATTTAAAAAAATTAATCAGCAGCTTAGCTTAAGATTATTAACTCTTAACACCGTTTGTTTTTTTCGCAACAAGCCAATTTATTTTTTTGCTTTTTTTAAGAGATTGTTTAATTTTTACCGTAGCCATTCCGGTTTTAGCGTGCTCAAGCCATTCTTCACTAGGTTTGGTTTTGCCTTTTTGGGTAATAATTTCTACCATCTCCCCATTTCTTATTTTATGATTTAGCGCTACTTTTTTTTCATTAACTCTGGCTGCGATCATAGCGTTGCCAACTTCGGTATGAATTGCGTAAGCAAAGTCAATCGGGGTTGCTCCTTGAGGTAAATCAATAACCTCGCCGGCAGGCGTGCACGCAAAAATTCGATCCTTAAAGAAATCAATTCTTAAAGACCGAAAAAACTGCTTAGAATCTCTGCCCACATATTTTTGCCAGTTACGGAGTTGTTTGACCCAATTCAGTTCTTTATTCAAAGAATCGGCTTGTCTTTTTTCTAAATTAGCTTCGGTTTTTTTGCCTTTTTCCGTGTACAACCAATGAGCCGCAATACCCATTTCCGATTCTTCATGCATTTCTTTGGATCTGATTTGCACTTCAATCAGCTTACCAGCCGGTCCAAAAATGGTTGTATGCAGCGAGCGATAGCCGTTAGGTTTAGGCAACGCAATATAATCCTTAATTCGACCAATCATAGGGCGGTAGTGTTGGTGAATTATTCCTAGCATGCGATAACACTGCCTTACATTCTTAACAATAATCCGAACCGCCACCACATCGTAAATTTTATCTAAATTCATTTGATATTTTTTCAGCTTCAAATATAAACGATATAAATGCTTTGTTCTACCATGAATATCCATAAAAGGTACCTTTTGGAGCTTTAACATTTTTTCAATTTCTTGAATGGATTTTTTTGAAATCGCTTGATATTGTTTGTATTTATCTTTGGTAATTTTTAAAAACCCCTCATATTTATCCGGATAAACGTACTTAAAAGCCAGATCTTCTAAATCGCCTTTAAGCTCTCCCATGCCCAATCGATTGGCGATGGGAGCGTAAATCTCCAAAGTTTCTTTGGCGATTCGCTGTTGTTTTTGAGGTTGTTTAGCCCATAATGTCTGCATATTATGGTATCTGTCCGCTAACTTAATAATCACAGTTCTGATATCCGAAGCCATGACCAAAAACATTTTTCGTAAATTTTCTAAGTTATAATGCTTCTGCTTGTCTCTTAGCTTAATTTTGCCCAAATGGCTAATACCTGAAACGATAAAAGCTATTTTTTTACCAAAGTTTTTTTCAATATCCTTAAGAGTGTAATTTGTGTCTTCAGGAACATCATGTAAGATTGCCCCAGCAATTGTAATTTCTCCCAAACCTAATTTAGCCAGAATTAAAGCCGCTTCCATGGGGTGATTAATATAGGGTTCCCCCGAAGCTCTTTTTTGTCCTTGGTGAGCCTTTTCTGCGAAATTAAAAACCTTGGCTAAAAACCGCTCGTCTAAGTCCATGTTTCTTTTTTTAGCCTGCTTGATGATTGTTGCTAAATCAGCAGGTTTTTTTTTAACATTTTCCATCTTTTGAAGCCTTTAAAAAATTTTGCTAAAATGCTATAAGTAATTAATCTGGGATTTAATCGTATTTTTCTGGATTATTTAGTAGCTTCCTTAAAAAACATCGCTGCTTTTTATTATAGTATTAGTTTATGAAAATAAAATCAAAAAGTTATGAAATTTTTCAACAGTCTGAAACCAATTATTTTGGTTTAATTTGGATTTTAGCCAAAACCGATTTTAAAATGCGTTATCATGGCTCGGTTTTGGGTTATGTTTGGGCACTGTTAAAGCCATTGTTGATTTTTTTAATCCTCAACTTTGTTTTCTCAAATATTTTTCGGCGCGGCGAAGGTATTGAAAACTATCCTTTGCAACTCATTACCGGGATTATTATTTGGACATATTTTTCCGAAGGCACTAATGCCGGATTGGTTTCTTTATTCAGTAAAGCCAATATCATCAGTAAAGTCTACTTTCCTCGTTGGGTTGTGGTTGTGTCTTCAACCGTTCATTCCACCATGGTGTTTATGATGAATCTAATAATTCTATTGGCTTTTTATTTGTATTATCAGGTATATCCCAGCTTGTTAGAAATCGGTTTTTTTGTTTTTTATATCTTTTGCGTTTACGTGTTGATTATTTCCTTTTCTTTTATTGCCGGACCGCTTTATTTAAAATTTAGAGATTTAATGCAAATTTGGAGCGTGATCTTACAAGCCCTTTTTTACGCCAGCCCCATAATATATCCACTAAATATTATCCCTTCTCAATATCATAAAATCATGCTTTTAAATCCAATTGGGGTTTTAATTCATTATTCCAAGGTGGCTCTTATTGAGGATCGTTTACCCACCTTAGTTAACCACCTGGCTATTATTGGCGTGTTAGTCGTAGCCTTTTTGATTGGTTGGTTGTATTTTCGTTCAGTTAGCAGTAAAATCATTGAATATCTTTAGGGATATTGTTTTTTTCTGTGATGCATTTACAAATTTATTGTTTTTGATTAGATTTATATATAGGGGGGGGGTCGTGCGTTTGAAAAATATTATATTAAATTTTCAGATTTTTGATCAAGTAAAGGAAAATCAGCCAAAACTTTTTCCATAATTTTGACGCAATTTGTAAGCACACTCAAATGTTTAATTTTTAAAAACCGATCGCGGGTATCGTATAGCGGCTATTATTCCACCCTTCCAAGGTGGAGAGACGGGTTCGAATCCCGTTACCCGCTCAAGACTGTTCTTGAGGCCCTGAGTCAAGCATTAAAAAACTGTTTTCTCAGGGGTTTAAGCAGATTCCCATTAATCATAAGGTGATTGATAATCGGAAATAGTAGCAAATGACAGCAAAGCGCTTTAATTCAAAAATATTTTCTTTTTCCTAAAACATTTCTTAGCTACAAAATGTCAAATTTTAAGCTAAGCTTGCTTATCAAAATATTGTTTGATTTTTAAATCGTTTGCCAGTCGGCTTTTTCTCAAAGTCAAAACATTCCCCCTGATTTAAATAATTAATCAAAATCTCATGAACACTGTATTATTGCTTATTATTGGCTTGGCGGTTGGTGGAGGCGCTTATTATTTTTTCAGCGAGTATTTGAATAAAAAAGGCCAGGATAAAGCCAAAGATAAAGCCCATAAGGTCATTGAGGATGCTAATCTTAAAGCCAAGGATATTATTTTAGAGGCCAAAGGAAAAGCGGTCAAAGCTTTAAGTACCATCAAAAGCGAGGAAAAAACTCGTCGTAGTCAATTGGATAAAACCGAAGAAAGAATCAGCCGCATAGAAACACAAGTGGAAAAAAAAGAAAAAGAGGCTGAAGAAAAGAAAAAAAACGTTCAAGCCAAAATCAAACAGATTAAGGAAATTAAAAAAGAGCTGGACGGTTTACGGAAAAAGCAAATTACCAAACTAGAAAAAGTGGCTAAGCTTGACCGAGAACAGGCAAAAAAATTAATGCTTGAATTAATTGAAGAAGAAAACAAAGATTTGCTTTTGAAAAAGCTTAAAAAAATCGAAGCTTCCAATAAAGAAGAACTGGAGCAAAAGGCAAGAAATATTATGACCCTTGCTATTCAACGTTACGCTTCCAGTCACGTATCCGAAACCACTACCACCACGGTTGCTTTACCGGATGATGAACTTAAAGGTCGGATTATTGGTCGTGAAGGCCGTAACATTAATTCCATAGAAAGATTAACCGGAGCCGAAATCATTGTGGATGATACTCCCGAGGCTATTGTTATCTCCGCTTTTGATCCGGTACGTCGGGAAATTGCTAAAATCACGTTGGAACGTTTAATAGAAGATGGCCGGATTCATCCCGCTAAAATAGAAGAAACGGTTAATCTTGCCAAAAAAGAAGTGGCCAGAAAGGTCAAGCAAGCCGGCGAGACCGCGGTTTATGATGTGGGGGTTACCGGTTTAGACGATAAGTTGGTGCAAATTATCGGACGTTTACGGTTTCGAACCAGTTACGGACAAAATGTTTTAATTCATTCCATTGAAGTAGCTCATATTGCTGGTATGTTGGCCCAAGAATTAGGTCTTGATCCCGCGCTTTGTAAAAAAGCGGGTTTGCTTCATGATATTGGCAAGGTGGTAGATCATGAAGTGGAAGGCACGCATATTGAAATCGGTATTAATATTCTGAAAAAATTCGGTCTTTCTCAAGACGTGGTTGAAGCGATGCGTCATCATCATGATGATCTGCCTTGTGAAAAACCTGAGGCGGCCGTGATCGCCGCAGCTGATGCCATTTCCGCATCTCGTCCGGGAGCGCGTAAAGACACTTTGGAAAATTATTTGAAACGATTAAAAGAATTAGAAGATTTAGCCAAGGGCTTTGACGAGGTGGAAAAATGTTTCGCCATTCAAGCCGGAAGAGAAATTAGAATTTTTGTCAATCCGGATTCGGTTGACGATCTTCAATCGGTTAAGTTGGCTCGTAAAATTGCTGACAAAATCGAACAAGAGCTTAAATACCCGGGTGAAGTTAAAGTCAATTTAATACGCGAAACTCGTTCAATTGATTATGCTCGATAAAACTGTAATTCTTAAACCATGAAAATAATTTTTTTAGGCGATGTTGTGGCGCGCCCCGGACGCGAAGCGGTTAAAAAGGCAATGGATAAGCTGAAGACCAAATATCAACCCGATCTAATTATCGCTAATGCGGAAAATATAGCTCATGGCAAAGGCCTTACTCAAAATACTTTACAAGAACTTAAAAAGAGCGGTGTTGATTTTTTTACTTCAGGAAATCATGTTTGGAAGAAGGAAGGCAAGCTTTTGCTTGAGAACCCCAAGATGTCTCTGATCCGCCCGGCTAATTACCCGGAAGGAGTTATCGGCAAAGGTTATCAGATTTTAAATGTTTTAACTCAAAGAGTAGCGATAATAAATTTAATTGGTCGAACTTTTTTTCGTCATCATTATGATTGTCCTTTTCGAGCCGCTGATCATATTTTAGCTCAGCTTGAGTCGGAAAAACCAAATGGTATTTTTGTTGATTTTCATTGCGAAGCTACCAGCGAAGCTAGAGCCATGGGCTTTTATCTTGATGGTCGGGTCTCGGCAGTAATCGGTTCGCATACTCATGTTCAAACAGCTGATGACCAAATTTTATCCGGCCAAACCGCTTACTTAACTGACGCCGGCATGTGTGGAAAACTTAATTCAGTTTTGGGGAAAAATACCAATCAAGTAATTGATGGTTTTCTTAAACAAGATTCAGTTGAATCTGATTGGGATAACGATTGGGAACAGGCGCAAATTCAAGGAGTTCTTGTGGAGATTACCAGAAACCTACATGCCAAAAAAATCATAAGAATTAATCATATTATTAAAAAATAAAAAAAAAGATGAAAACTTTAAATAAATATGATCTTGCGCAGCTTCTTACCAAAAGAAGCGCTTTGAGTAAAAAAGAGGCCATTCAGGCCTTGGAGAATCTAACCCAAATCATTACCGAGCAAATTAAATTTGGCAAACGGATAAATATTGTTGGATTTGGTTCTTTTCAAGTCAAAACTCAAAAAGGTCGAACCGGTTACAACCCAAGAAGCGGGGAAAAAATCATTGTCGCTGATACCAAAGTTGTTAAATTTAAACCCGGTAGTTGGCTTAAAAAAACAGTTCGTCAAAACTAGTTGGAGCCGGCGGTCGGATTCGAACCCACGGCCTACTCTTTACAAGAGAGTTGCTCTACCACTGAGCTACGCCGGCATTTTCTTAAGAAAGAAAATTATTTTTTTGGGCTTAGGCTTATACGCTTAGTAAATTCTTAGATAATAACTTGACCATTAATTTTAGTAAACTTTCGAACACTTGACAAGGTTAAGTTTAGGGTATATATTCATAATGTAATCATTAATAATGGAAGGAGGCAAAAAATTATGCCCAATTTAGATGGTACCGGCCCCGGAAATCTTGGCCAAGGATATGGCCAAGGATATGGCCAAGGATATGGCCAAGGATATGGCCAAGGATATGGTCGAGGTTATGGGAAAAGGGGTCGTGGCTTAGGTTTATGCGCTAGCAGCAATCTAACAGTTCAAGAACAACGTCAAGGTTTAAAAGCTCAGCAAGAAAAATTACAACAGCAACTAAAACAAATAGAGCAACGTCTGGAAAAATCTTCAGAACCGGCCAACAATGATAAATAAACGCTTAAATCCGCCTTAACACCGTAAAAAGCCTATCTCTGATAGGCTTTTTATTATAAACCTCCATAATCCTTAATGTCCGGCATGATTAATTTTATTGATAAAAATCCATATCAAATCAAACATTAATATTGCTAAATTTCTTGTGTTTGTTATAATAATGTCAAGTTATTCTGATCGTTTATCAAGAAAATCAAACCAAAACAAATCAGTGAAAATAAATCCAATCAGTGAAAAAAAGTATAGCTTTTTTTTAAAGGGCATTTTTATAGTATCGTTTGTTTTTATATTGTTCACTGATCAAGTTAAATCCGCGGTGCCTGTTACTATCACCTATCAATCTAAGATTCGAGATGCTAACGGATTGCCGGTTCATGGTAGTTACAACATGAGATTTGTGGTTTACGATGATCCAAGCGCGGGCTCCGCTCTTTGGATAGAAACTTATAATGGCAATAACGGCACCAATAAGGTTACCATTAATTCCGGGATTTTAGCGGTTGAACTTAATCAATATTGTAATGATTGGTTAGCGCCTACTCACGCTAATTGTTCATACTCAGGCTCAGGCGTTGACTGGAATAACGATTACTTTCTTCAAGTTGAGCTTGATTATGACAACAATGGCACCTTTGAAGAGGTTTTTAGCCCACGAAAGCGGTTAACTTCAGTACCAACTGCGCTAAACTCTTTTAAGCTTCAAGGTTTGGAAGCTAAGGAATCAGGAGCTGATGAGCATATTGTTAAAACTGATTTAAATGGAAATTTGACAGTTTCCGGAGATTTTTATATTAACGGCACCACTTATTATATTGATTCAACTGCCGGGGCGGTTCTTAGTTCTTTAAGCGTTGACGGGAATGTTACTTTTGGCGATGATGCCGCCGATATTATTAACATTAACGCCAGCACTGTTACTGTGGCAAATAGTTTAAACTTTGATGCCAATACTTTATATCTTGATTCCACCAACAATCGAGTAGGTTTAGGTACAAATGCTCCAGCCAGAGTTTTGCATGTTCAAGGGGCAATGCGTTTGGCAACTACCACCACTCCCACCGCGCCCGCCGCCGGAGATATTTACTCTGACGGCGCGGATTTGTTTTTTTATAACGGCAGCGGTTGGGATGATCTTACCGGGCTTGGCGCTACTGATTTTTTAAGTCTTACCGACACCCCAAGTAGTTATAATGCCGGGCGGATTTTATATCAAACCGCAACCGGGTTGGCTGACGATGCCGGCTTGGCTTGGGATGATACCGGCTCGGAGTTAACCGTTACCGGCGATATTAGCTTTGGCCCCAATGGCAATGGCTTATTAACCGACGAAGCTACCGGTTTTGTGCATCTTTATAATACTTCAGCCTTAGGCGTAGATCTGCATTTATCAACCTATGCTGAATTTACCGGGTCGGTTTATGCTGATAGTTTTGATCGATTTGGCAATTTAGGTTTAGGTTCAACCGACGCAACTTCTGTTACTCTTGGTCATACCGGAATAACTACTAATATAATTGGCAATTTAGGCATCAATACAGCTTCACCCAATGCTGATTTAGAAATCACTGGCGCCACCAATAGTGAAATGATTAGGTTAAGTGATAGCGTGGATTCAGTGGGGCTTTATTCTGTTAATGCGGATCCTTCAGGTTCGCTTAGTGGTAATCGAGGTTCTCTAGCTTTGGATTATACCAACGGCGCGGTTTATGTTAACACTGACGATAGCACCAGCTGGAGCCAACTTGGTTCCGGCGGAAGTTCTGTTTTTACTTCAAGTTCCGGCACCATCACAAAAATCAGTTCCACCGATCAAGTAAATTTTACTGTGGCTCAAAGCGGTGATTATGGCTTAAAAGTGGATGCTTCGGTTAGCCCAACCTCGGATTTAGTACAAATTACTAACACCGGTTATGCTACCACTACCAATGGTGTCGACGCTTTGAGTCTTGAAATGGTGCAAGGCCCTGGCGGAACCGGAGAAATAAATTCCGGTTTAGCCGTAAGCGTTACCGGCTCAGGTGATGCCGCTGATGTGGTTTCCGGAGTTTCGATTAAAAGCTCAGGTGTTTCTGCCGGTAGCTTATTCGGTTTAGAAATAGGCAACATTGTAGGCGGAAGTGGCTCTGAACAAGCCTTAGTAGTAGGTTCAGGTTGGGATATTGGCTTGGATGTTGATTCGCCCGCTCAAATCGGGTCAACCTTAGCGGTTTCCAATCAAGTTACCATCGGCAATTCCGGCAATATCTTTACTTTTGATCCCAGTTCCGGCCCAAATTATACAGGAACCGCTAGACCAACTAAGTCTGTTGTTTTTTCTCCAGAGTTTGCCGGAGCTTCTTTAACCGATTTTTATGGAGCCGGCACCGATATTAACACTAGCGGCTCTTTTACTTCCGACACCGAGATCAGTTCCGGCAATAATTTGAGAAATTTCTACCAATGGAGCAGTAATCGACCCAGCTTGCAAAGCTACACCATTGCATTAAGAATAACCTTACCTCAAGACTTTAGCGCTTGGGCGACTTCGAATGCTTTGGTAATTAATTACGCCACTCAGTCTATCAATTCCGCCGATAACTCTTTAGATTTATACCTATATTTAAGCAGTGACGATTCAACCGCCGTGACCAGTTCAACCGGACTTGTTTCCACCAGCGCTAGCGGTTGGGAGCAGGTCGTAATCGACGATAGCGTTTTAGACAACGGCGCCGCGCCGGAATGGGATGCTGCTGGCGAAACCGCTATGCTTTATTTCAGAACCAGTTCTCAAGGAGGTAATTTTATTAGGGTAGGGGATGTCAATTTAAACTATCTTGCTCAATTTTAATTTCTTTGCTTTTTTTCTTGTCGGTTTATGGTTAATTTAAACCACAAACAATTTTCAATACAATGACTAAAGATCAAAAAAAACCTAAAGCCAGTAAACGGTTTTTTTGTATTTTAAAGCAATCTTTGCCTTACAAGGCCTTTATGATTTCAGTTGTTATAGTGATTTTTTTGGTAATTTTTGCGTTTGTCTGGTTTTTTAAACAAAGCTTGGAACCGATCAAACTTTCTTTAAATAAACAATATTTTTATGCGCTTGAACCGTTGAAAGTGAAACTTAATCGAGGTGATATAAAAAATTATAATTTTGAAATTATAGATGATTATGGCCGAGCCATTGCTTATAAAAAAACCAAATCCAATCAAAAACAATTAACACTTCAGCCCAAAACTAAAAATATCAAGCCCGGCGCCTATCGTTTGATAGTAAAGAAAAACCAGCAAAGCATAGATCAACTTGAGTTTAACTGGGGAATCTTAGCCATTAATACCGATCAAGACCAATATCAACCGGGAGAAACCGTGGAATTTTCCTTTGCCGCTTTAAATCAATCGGGCCATACTATTTGTCAAGCGCCTTTAGAGCTTATAATTCAAGAACCTGATGGACGTAAGGTTTTTTTAAAAACTCAAGATAGGTCCATAAAATTTAGTTCAAGCTGTGGAGCGGACAATGTTACGGAAAAGCCGGATTATTATAGCTCCTATTCGGTTTATAAGCCTGGTCGATATCAGCTAACTTTAATTAATCAAGCGAATCAAGCCAAAATTGAAAGCGATTTTTTGGTTAGCCAAGATAATGATTTTTTTGTTTTAAGATCTAGCGCGATCAGAATTAATCCGTTCAAATCAACTTATAAAATGAATATTACGGTTCAAGCCAATAAGCATTTTTCCGGGATGATTAAAGAAAAAGTACCATTAGATTTTCAAATAAAACCAGACAAAACATTTCAAATTAATCAATCTGATCACAATCAAGTTTTAGTTTACCCGGTTGAGCTTAAGCCAGGTAAGCTCAAAACATTTGAATATTATTATCAGGCTCCCAAAATTTCGCCAATGGTTTTTGAGGCCGGTCCGGTTGATTTGGTTTCAACCAGTCAAGAGTTAATTTATACCGAGAAACGCAGTTTTCAAATAGCATCGGATTCTATTGGGGATAACTTGGCCTGGCTTACCGCCACTCAAACTAATTCTATTACTGATCCTAATAATTTTAATGCGCCCTCAGCGGCTCAAATTAGCTGGAGTCAAAATTCTCTTGATATCAATTATTTTTCTCATTCAACCGGTCTTAATCCGGAACGGGTTACGGTTAATCAAAATGGCGATTATTATGTGGCTCTTACCGTTCCTCTGGTTAACACTAGCGGAGATAATCGAACAAACGTTCAAGCTCAAATCAGTGTTAACGGGGTTATTGTGCCGGAGGCGGTTACTCAATCAAGCTATATTCGTAATGCTAGCGGTCATACTGAATCCTCATTACACTTAGCTGTTTTATTGGATAATCTCAGTTCGGGCGATTATCTTGAGGTTTCGGTGCAGGCTGTTGCGGTCGCTGGTCAAGTAGAAATAAGCGGTCAAGCTAGTTTATATCTTGAGTATATTGATTCAACCTCTAGAAGCGTTTTTTCCGGCAGCGCCACCCAAACAACCAACTCAACTAATTTAAATCAAACCACCGGTTTTCCGCTTGAGTGGACTCATGCTCGTTTGGACCCTGTATTTGGTCATTCCGACACGGTTAATCCGGAGGAGATCAGCTTAGATAACGGTTATTATTTCGTTGCAATTAATATTCCGGTTGAGTCTTATACCAATCGTACCAATGTTAAGCTCCAAGTTTTGGTTAACGGTAGCTTAGTTCCCGGCGGCGAAGCCGCTCAAAGTTATATTCGCAATACCGATGGTCATAACAGTTCCTCTGTTCACTGGGTAGGCATTATTGATGTTAATGGCAATAACCGGCCTTTAACCATTAACACTTTTGCGGAGGCAAATGTCGGCAATGTGGTTGTACCTTCGGGCCAACAAGCTTCAATTTTTATTGAAGAACTACCTAATAATAATATTTTCTTTGCCACGGGCAACACATTAGATACTGGTTTGGATTGGAACACAGCCGGAATCAGTCAAGTTGAATGGACAAATTCCGAAATAATCGACAATGGTATTTTTAGCCACTCTACCGCTTTAAATCCGCATCAAATAACCGTAACCACAGCTGGAGATTATTTGTTAATATATAATGATTCAGTTACCTCAACAACTGATCGCACTGCTAATCAAATAAACGTACAAGTCAATGGCTTACCGGTTTTGGGCGCCCAGTCTAAAACACATTATATTCGTAATCTCAATGAACACAATGAATCCTCTGCCAGTTTAGTTTTTCTTTTAAAAGATCTTCAACCCAATGATGTTATTTCAATAACAACCAATCAAGAAGCTGCTGCCGGCGCGGTAACCACCAACCAGAATGCTTTGATCGCGCTTTGGTATAAGCCGATTAATAGACCAGTTTTAACTCAGCAGCATTATCATTTTAGAAACGACGATGGTTCTGAAAATACCGCCACTAGCGCCACAAGCGGTGCTCAAGACCAAATTTTAAGCAATTGGGATAAGGGTCAAAATATTCGTTTACGCCTTGAAGTTTCCAATCAGGGTACTTCGATAAGTAGCCCAACCGCTTATCGATTAGAGTATGGTGAAAAAGGGATTGATTGTGATTCGGTTTCAAATTGGATAGATGTTGGAGCTTTAGGCGGCGCTTGGGATTTGTATGATTCTATAAATTTAGTCGATAACAGTGACACTTCCAATATTGCGATTGCCAGTGGCGGAGTTAGTGATGAAAATATAAATTTTAAATTAGGCAACCAAGCAGTTAAAGACCTTAGCTCACAAACCAATGCCTTGACCTTGGCTAATGATGAATTTGTTGAATTCGAATATTCTATAATTTCTTTAAACAACGCTAAATATGGTAGTGATTATTGTTTTCGGTTATCAGCCAGCGGCTCGGAATTAGATGATTATCAGAATTATGCTCAAATCAGTATGAAAAGCTTTAAGGATTTTAAAATCCAAAGAGGTTCTATTCAAGCAACAAATCCAACTACCACTTTGACTGCCGGGGTTGATTATGTGGCTCCAAGCGCAGCTGATAAAGCTTTTGTACGCTTAACCAATAGCCAGCATACCGGCGCTGGTCATAATATTGGCGGCGGTGGGCAACAAGCTGACGATGTCACGATTTATTTATCCAATACTAATGATTTAACCACCGGTTTTGATTTAGTAAGATCTCCCGGGGCTAGTAATTCAACTCATGTAGATATGGAATTAATTGAATATATAGGACCTGTTGGTGGTCCAAATGAGTTTGTAGTTAGAAACCAAGGCACTCTAACCTTTCCTGCCACGGCCTTAACCGCCAATAGCGCCAGCATTGCTGGAATTCAGGATGATAATGATGTAGTCGTGTTTATTGCAGCCATTGCTAGCGCCGATGCTGGCAATTCTCTTTATAATACTATGCAGGTTACAGCGGACTGGGATCCGGTCAATGATCAAGTTATACTTCAAAGAGCCGAAGCCGGTAATAATCCTATCGCGGTAAGCGGGGCCGTGGTTGAGTTTACCGGTAGCAATTGGCAAACACAACGTCAAGAACACACTTATACCAGCGCCGGGGTGGTAGAAACTCAAACAATTTCCACGCTCAATAATTTAAATCGGGCATTTTTACACACTCAAAAACGAGTCGGGACCGGTTTAACCGGCTTGGACGAATTCGGCCATGAAGTTTGGTTGAATCAGGTTGATCAGATTTCTTTTCAACTTCAAGCTGGAGCGGATAGTCCTACCAGTCAAACCTCAGTTGCTTGGATTATTGAGAACTTGCAAGCCACTGGCGAGCAAATGCAAGTGACTCGTACTAATGGCACACAATCGGGTGGTAGCGAACCAGCCTCGGTTGATGTTAATAATGGCAAAATTTTAACCGATTTATCCGTGGCTTCGATTTTTATAAATAACCGTTGCACTGGAGCCGGTACCATGTTTCCTAGGCCAATCATGGGAGCTGCTTTGAATTCAGAAAGTCAGTATCAACTTTGGATTAGCGACACCGGTCAAACCCGAACATACCGTACTGAAATTGTAGAATGGCCCACGTCTGAACCGGTATTTACTCAATTGTATTATGCTTGGTATCAAAATCAAGATTCAACCGATGTAGGCCGTCCCTATTTAGCACAAAATCAGTTCGTGGTCAGCGAGTTTGATCGGCCATTTAGATTAAGGGTTTTGGTTAATGTTGATCAAAAACCAGCTAAAGTTAACAATAATGAGTTTAAATTACAGTTTGCCTCTACCTTAGATGGTTGCGATTCAGCTTTTTCCGGGGAAACTTATTCAGACGTAACCAATTCAAGCGCCATTGCTTTTTATGATAATCCCAGCGCCGCTCACGCTACCGCCTTAACCGCTAACCCCAACGATCCAGAGAATCCCGGTTTTACAACCAGGATCCAACAATACGTAGAAGCTAATCCATTCAGTAATTCGATTAATTCCATAAATCAGAACGAAGATGGTCTTTGGGATTTTGCCCTTTCCAACTTATCAGCTCAATCAGGAGCTCGTTATTGTTTGCGAATAGTTAAATCTGACGGTTCGCTTTTAGATAACTATATCAACATTCCGGAAATTATTATCAGCCCCTCAGCTTCTCAACAACTTCGACACGGTAAGTTTTTTGATCAACTAAACCAGGAGATAGAATTTACTTATTAACCGATTTGTTAGTTTGCCGGCACCTCCTTGACTCCTCGCCCTCTCTCCTATATAGTTTAAGCGTCCTATCACAAACATCAACAAACCAAAAATAAAAATCAATCATTATACATATATCATGAAAAAAACTTACGTTAAAATCATTAATCTTTTTTTAATCGTTTGTTT
>WJJI01000019.1 GCA_014729795.1 Candidatus Moraniibacteriota bacterium | reverse complement strand
TTGGGATCATTGAAGCTGCCTGAAACGACAGAAGAATTTTCGCATAAAAGACTCCAGTCGCTTCCATTAATGCCACGAGCTATGAAATCTTGCCAATCGGTAAAGGGTTCGCCTCCAAAGGTTTGAACACAAGCCATTTCGCCTTGGGATTGAGTTGGGATAGCCGTTTGGGTTGGGGGAGATTGAGTTTTATCGGCGCTACATTGCTCATTAACAGAATCGCATCGCCAAATAATTTTAGTTCTATCATTATTCTCACCAACACTTCCACCTACTATAGTAGTATTTTCACATAGTTTTTGCCAATCCCTACCTATGTGATTGTAAAGTTCATTTGAATCGGCAAAGGTTTGGTTAAAGGTCTTACATTGAGGCGGGTTTTGGGGGTCTTCGATGTTGGTGGGGCCAGGGCCTGATCCGGGCCCTTGACAAATTGCTTTAAAATAACGCTGCTCTTGAAAACGAACTTCTTCAACATCAGTAGCGGCTTGGGCCTGAGGTACGATATTAAAAGTAAATTCCTTGAAATCTGTTTGATTTTGATTATTGTTTGCGTCAACTCCTTGTAAATGAAGCCTTAGGGTACCGTGATAATTAAGAGAGCTAACATTTTTTTCACAGTCTGATGTTTGAACTTTGTAGTTGTTTGTTTTAGTGCTATTGTCTTCATCTCGACGTGAATAATCAGCTGTGAGCACATTAATCAAATCTGGTAAAATTCTGTCTCCCCCATCGCCAAAACCGTTTTTATGTATCGAAACATGAGCTATGGCATGATCTAAATTTTTCTGCATAAGAGTGGTTTTGTCCGTTTCTGAACTTTCAATCGGACTTAATGTGTAGGTAATTTCATCCCCAACATTAACCTCGGTCGGGTTTTGGTTATCGGTACTTAAGTTTTGGTAATTAATATTAATTGTAAAATTTATATTTCTGTGTGGTATTGTGGCTGAATAGGTGTCGGCTTTGGTTTGTTTAGCAATACTTAAGAAAAAAAGGCTGGCAATGAAGGAAAAAAATAGTAATTTAACAGTTTTCTGATTGTTTTTTTTGGTAACATAAAGATAACCTAAACCTAAAAACAATCCTAGGGTCAGGATTATGACAATTATTCGAAGAGCAAGATTTGTTTTTTGAATTTGAGCCGGATAGTCTTTAACCGAACTTAAATCATGTTGGTTTGAGTCAAGCACCTTGCCTGCTTTATCTACGATATTAGCGGTTACGGTTGGATTTTTACAATTCTTTTCAGCTTCTGCCTCAAAAACTTGGTAGGGATTATTGGGGTCAAGGGAAATTTTTTGTTGTTCAAGACAATCCCGATTAAGGTTATCTTTAATCTTTAAATCTAAAAACAATTCGTCTTTTTGAAGATCAGTAGAACCGGCAACCCACGAATAATTAATAGTGATAGTTTCACCTTTTTGGTAATCGCTTTTATCTAGTCTAAGATTTTCAATACTTGGATTAAGACCTTGAACCTTGTAGGGGAAAATGATTGTGTTGGAAATTTGACTGCCTGATTTTTCAAGAAAAAACTCTACTTGATAATTGGAGGGCTGGGTTTGAATATCGATAGGGAAATTAAAATCGGTTGTTTGATTGGGCTCAATGGTATAAGGCTGTTTTGATTTCTCGCTAGCAATCATTTCTCCAAGAGCGGTCCTTAAATAAATGTTGGCTAAAAAGTTAAATTTAATCTGTTGAGAACTTAAATTTTGAACAGGGCAATTAAGAGTGAGTGTTTTTTGATTAGCCGGGTTTAGAGTTAAGCCTTGTTGAGCCGGGCTTGGTTGGTTTAAGCCTGAAGAAAGCTCGCATTGGTTCAAATCAAGCATTAAGTATTCTCCAGATCCGAAAAGGTTAACTTGCCCAAGCGAGTGGCTAGCAAGTAAAAGGCCTTTAGAGTTTCGGGCGGTTAATTGAAGCTCGTAATCCCCTTTTAAAAATTTCGGGGCTTCATAGACAATTGATCTGGTTTCGCTTGAATTTTGACCAAGATTTAAAACCTCGGAATATGTTTTTAAGTGAATTTGCTTCTGGGTATTGAGTTCATGCAGGCTAACGGCGTATTTAATATCCGGTTGAACGTTGATTTGATTAGTAATGGTAAAATCAATTTGAAAATCATTACTTGTCTGGTTGGTTATTTCGGCTTTTTGGATGTTGACAGTGGCAACAAGTTGCATTGATTGGCCGTTAGTGGCATTAGCAACACCAATTAAGCTTACAAAAGAGATAAGCGCAATCATGGAAGCGATAAGTTTGTTTTTCATGATCAAATGTTTATTTTTAATATATTTTTAAAAAAATTTAATATTTATTTTAAGAATAATTGTTATATTTATTATTAATGCTTAAAGCAAGGTAAAATCCTGTTAGATATTTAATATATTTTAGCATATAAAAAATATCGCGCAAGAGGTAGTCTTGAAAATTCAGATAAACTATTTTTCCATTAAATGTATAATATAAAGAGCTCTTATTTAGATTCTTTTTCTAGATTGACCAGTTCTTCGGCTAGCAATTCATAGGCGCGGGCGCCTTTGGAAAAGGAAGCAAAATTAAAAATTGTTTTGCCATAGCTTGGAGCTTCGGACAGGCGAACGTTTCTGGGAATAATCGATTCAAAAACCCGACCGGGAAAATTTTCCTGGACTTCTTTAACAACCTGGCGCGCTAGTCGGTTTCTCTTGTCATACATGGTTAGAATCGCTCCTAAAAGTTTAAGCTCAGGTTTGAGCGCTTTTTTAACTCGACTTAAGGTTTCCAGTAAGCGGCTTAAGCCTTCAAGCGCGTAATATTCACACTGAACCGGCACAATGACAAAGTCAGAAGCCACAAGCCCGTTAATGGTTAAAAGATCTAGGCTGGGCGGGCTGTCAATAAGAATATAATCGTAGTAATCACGGATTTGATCAATGCTTTTTTTCAGAATGTACTCGCGGGATGGTTGTTGAGCAATCTCTAAAGCAAAACCAGATAAATTGGGGTTGGAAGGGACTAAAGAATATTGGGCGCTTTTGCTAACCATAACAACATCCCGGATCGGGACTCGACCAATTAAAGCATCGTAAACCGTGGCCGGCAATCGATGTTTGTTGATACCGATACCACTGGTGGCATTGGCTTGCGGATCAAGATCAATCAGTAATACTTTTCTTTTTAATTTAGACAAATATTGAGCTAAATTAACCGCGGTGGTGGTTTTACCCACTCCGCCTTTTTGATTAACTAATGAAATAACTTTGGCCATAAAGAATGTTTATATTATACCGTTAAAAAATAAGGTTATTAGAATAACTGCTATAGCGGCGATAAAAACCCCAAGGGCAATTAAAGGAAAGGCTTTTCTGATGGGAATATCCAATAAAGAAGCTAGAACCGCGCCGGTCCACGCGCCGGTAAAGGGCATCGGAATGGCGACAATTAATACCAAGGCCAGAAGTCCGGATTTTTTAATTTTAGCTTGACCTTTTTTTCTGGTTCTGGCATAAACCCAATCTAAAATTCGTGAAAAAAATTTGGAATGCTGGCGTAAAAACCGATCGACTTTTTTTAATAAAACCAGGATAAAAAAAACCGGAATTAAATTGCCAATCAAAGCAAGAAAAAAAACCAACCAAGGCGATAATTGGTATATTAAAATACCGGCCGGGATGGCGCCGCGCAGCTCGGAAACCGGCAACATAGCTAAAATTAATACTACGGCCGGACCGGACAATCCCAAATTGCTTAAATATTCGATAAGGTGATCAGTCATTAGGCAGAGCTTAATTTTCTTCTTAAGTATTGAGCGGCTTTTTCCGGCTCAATGGTGCTGATTTCGATACCGGTGCCCAGTTCAAAGCCAGCCCAAATAGCGGTTTTGGGTAAAAGCTCAATGTGCCAATGATAATAATAATAGTCCCGGCCATCACAGGGAGAAGTGTGTAAGTACATATTATAAGGCACGTCATTTAAATTCCAGTAATACTTCTCGATAACGGTTTTAAGGAGTTCGGCTACTTTGAACTCGTCTTGTTCTTTGATTCGTTCAAAATAAGGCTGGTGGTTTTTGGGCAGGATCCAAACTTCAAAAGCGCTGCGAGAGGCAAAGGGAGCAATGGCGATAAAGGCGTCATTTTCCGCCACAACCCGATTCCCGTCTTTAATTTCTTGTTCAATCATGGCGCAATAAACGCAAGCCTTTCTTTCGTTATAAAAGAGTTCGGCGCCATCCAATTCTAAATTTACCGCGGGAGAAACTACGGGAATGGCGAACATTTGCCAGTGGGGGTGAACTAGAGAAGCGCCGGATTCTTTGCCATGATTTTCAATATACATGATGTAATTAACACTTTTGCGGTTCATTAACTCCAAATAACGGGTTTTGAAAGCGTCGATTACTTCGGCTACCTCTTCTTTGAGTAAAAAGGGCACACTGCGATCGTGATCGCGAGTAATGATGACTTCATGATAGCCGGAACCATCCATGGAATAAAAAAGACCATTTTCCCGATCGCTGATTTTTTGACTGCGAGTAAACGCCGGATATAAATTGGGAAAAACCTTAAGGCTCCACTCTCCGTCTTCTCGGTAATAAATAAGGGTGTCCGGCTTTTGTTTTTTAAGACCATCCCCGCAAAAAGGACAATCCCCGGAACCGGGCGGCTCGATTTCTTTTTCTTTGTTAACAAAGTCTTCCGGTCGTTTTGCTCGGCCGGTCGCGATAACAACCCAATCGCCGGTAACCGGATCTTGTCTAAGCTCAGAAGCGGCTTGAGCCGGAACCTTGGGCTTTTTAGCGGAAACAGCTTTTTTAACCCCGAGTTTCTGTTTAGCCTTTTCAATTTTTGCCTTGGTGGTTTTTTTCTTTGATTGATCCGGCTCATCTTTTTGATTTTTGATTTGGATTTTCATGAAAATATTTAAAAAATAGATCTGAATTTGATGGTTGTATTATTTATTCAAGGATCACTGTATAATAATTTAAAAAATTATCAACAATTCAAGGTTGTTGCTTTTTTTTAGGCTTAATTCGATAATTGCCCAAAAGTAAATTAAATTTGATCTGAAAAAGTTCCTTCAGGGTGTTAAAATAGGACAAAAAGGAAACTTTGCTGGCCTCATCATTGATCCAAACCACCGGCACTTCTTTAATTTTATAACCGGCTTTGCGCGCCAAAACCAGCATTTCAATATCAAAACCCCAACGGTCGATTTTCATGGTTTGGCAAATATTTTCCGCGGCTCCGGCGGTTAAGGCTTTGAATCCGCATTGGGTATCCGGAATACCCCAAAGGCCGCCTACCATTTGAATCATGAGATTGCCGGCATTGCCTAAAAATTCTTTCCAAAAAGGCTGGCGTTTTTTAAGTTGACTGCCTTTAATATCTCTTGAGCCGATTACCAAGTCATAGCCTTTTTCAAAGTGAGGAAAAAATTTTTCAATATGATCCACAGTGGTTGAATTATCCGCATCCATAAAAAGACGATAGTCTCCTTGGGCTTTGAGCAAGCCTTGCCTGACCACGTAACCTTTGCCGTGATTTTTACTGTTGTTTTGGATAACCAGGTTTTTGATTTGTTTTTGATGACCCTTAACCACATCAAAGGTTTTGTCAGTGGCTCCATCAATGACTACCAAAATTTCAGAAGCGTATTTTTGGGCGCTTAGATATTTATTAACGGCGATAAGGGTCTTACTGATGCGATTTTCTTCATTGTAAGCCGGAATAACTACGGAAAGTTTTATTTTTTTATTCATGATTGTTTGTGATTTGCTTATTGTTATTTAAAAATTGTTACTTGCCGATGTTTTTTGTTTGAGGCGTTACCGGGTTTCTATGCCGGTTTCTTGATCAATGATAGCTAGAATATCATCAATGGCAAGATTTAGCCGGCCTTGTTTGTTAATAACTGTATAATCATAATCTTGGCCGGCTTGAATTTCCTTTTTAGCCAATTCCAGTCTTTCCTTGATGATTTTTTCCGGTAATTGACTGCGTTGACGGATTCTTTGCTCGGCAACCTTGATTGAAGGCGGCAGAATAAAAATACTTACTAATCGATCTTGGAAAAGATTTTTGTATTTCCGCTTAATTGTATTATAACCACGATAATCAATTTGCCAAATAATATTTTGATCTTGTTTCAAGGCTTGTTTAATTTCGCTTTTAGTCATGCCGAAATAATGATCAGCGTAAACATTCTCATATTCAAATAACTTATCTTGAGCAATTAAATCTTGAAAAGCTGATTTGGAAATAAAATAATAAGGATTGCCTTGGGTTTCTCCGGGGCGAGGTTGGCGAGTGGTGGTGGTTTTGGCCCAATACAGATCGCTTCTACGTCGATAAATAGCGCGCAGAATCGTGTCTTTGCCGGCGCCAACCGAACCGGAAACAACAAATATTTTTGCTTTTGACTTGTTTGGCTTGCTCATAAAGATCATTAAATCAAAAATAGTGAAACCGGTGGAGGAATTTTAGTTTCCTAAAAAAACCATTTTACAGAAAAAAATAAATTTCGCCAATAAAGTAAGCCGAGCCCGAAATAAAAACTATAGGCCGTACTTATCTTTATTGACCTTGTGTTCATCAATGGTACGCGAATATATAATTTCTCCGTCAGGTTTGTTCAAAAAATAATAATAATCGCTTTCTTGAGGATAAATAGCGGCCATTAAAGCGTTAATTCCGGGATTGGAAATCGGTCCCGGGGGTAAGCCCTTGTTTAAATAGGTGTTGTATGGAGATTGGATGCGAGTGTCTTCGTAACTGAGCTTCTCTTTATTGTTGCCTAAAATATAGTTGATAGTGGCGCAAGACTGGAGCGGGTGCCGGTCTTGTAACCGATTCCAAAAAAGCCCGGAGACGATTTTTTGATCCTTGGGATCGCGAACCTCTCTTTCAATAATGCTTGCCATAATCACCACTTCCTTAATGCTGTGTCCGCTAGCCTGAATATCTTGGCGCATAGTGTCGGTTAGTTTTTTATCAAAATTGTTTAAAAACTTTGAAATAACCATGGCCGGAGTGGAGTCCGGATATATTAAATAAGTATCGGGAAATAAAAAGCCTTCAAGAGTATCCTTTTTTGGCTCTAAGTCTTGAAGAAACGAGTATTGTTCTTGATATTTTTCGACCGCGCCGGTTTCCTTTTTGAATTCCTCGGCGCTTAATATGTTTTTTTCGGTAAGGTACTGAGCGATTTTTTTGTTAGACCAGCCTTCAATAATGGTTATTTTAATATCTTTGGGCGCTAAATTCTTACCGGTGGTTAAAATATCCACGATTTCGGGAATGGTCATGTTGGGTCGCAAGGTATAAGCCCCGGTTACGATTTTTTCTTCCCGGCCGATTCGCCAAATATAAAGATCAAAATAAAGGCTGTTGGAAATTAAGCCCTGTTCTTGAAGACGACCGGAAATTTGATTAACGCCCTGGCCACTGGTAACAACGAATTCTTGCTCGACCGGGGAATGGCTTTTCCTGCCATGCATTTTGCGATCAAAATAATAAAACACCGCCGAGACTAAAATCAGGATGACAAGCAAGGTTTGAGCAATTTTCTTAAACATAAAGCTAATCTAGACAATATTTAACATGAGCTTTGGCTAAATCCCAAGCCTGATTTAATTGCTCGGGTTGGAAATTAGATTTTTTTATTTTACCAAAATTTTGATTTAAGAGAAAGTCGGCTAAAGAAACCGCTTGGCCACTTAGTTTTATAGCGCCGGCTTGAGCGCAGTTACCGCAAAGCAAACCACCGGCTTGAGGAGCGTAAAAAACCAAACTCTTGTTTTTCAAAGCTTCCGAGCAGTTTTGGCAAGCTTTTAGGTTTGGAGCCAAACCGCTATACCGCAGTAATTTAAACAAAAAATGGGCTTGCAGTAAAAACAATTTGTTGGGTTTTTGAGATAATTGATTTAACCGATGTAAAAAGTTTCGACCTAGTTGGTAAAATTGTTTAATTTGGTCGGCTTCTAAATAATCGTAAGCGCAGAACTGTTTTAGTAGGCTTAAGGCTTGATTAAACATTATAAATTGCTGATGGGAAAAAAACTGGAATTCGGGTTTAAAGATATTGACCGCACCGATTAAGAGATATTGGTTTTTTTTCTGACTGGAAATAAAATAAACCCGGCTTAAACTACCCGGTTCCAGATGACCTGATAATTTGGCTTTGGGTTTACGCGCGCTTTTAGCGAACAACAAAAGCCGGCCGTAATCACGAGTAAAGATCTGGTAAACCGAATCGGTTTCCCGACTGGAGTATTTGGCCATAACAAAGCCGCAAGATATATAAAAATGACTATTCACTGAAAATTATTAATTTATCAATTTTAAAAAGCTGCTTGGTTCTCGAACGACCAAGGTTGATAAGCAATTCGATTAAGAAGTTTTTTGCTTTGAGCCGGTTTGGGCTTTTTTGTCCACGCAATTTATTTCCAGGGTAACGGTTTGATTATTGATTTTAATGGTTTGAGCGACATCGGGTTCGTAAAGATGACCGGGTTCAAGGATATCGGCCAAGGTTTCGTTGGCGATCATCTTGGCATATTTACCAAACATTTTATTGGCGCCGGTATAATTTACAATAATCCGATCATCGATAGCATAATCGGCTTGACGACGCATTGACTGAAGATGACGAATGATTTCGCGCGCCATGCCTTCTTGTTTTAGGGCCGGGGTAATTTTGATATTTAGACTTACGCCAATATCCCCTTCCCGGGTGTTGGCTACGCCTTTACGGTTGGGAGGTTCTTGGCTAAAGGTAATCTTTTTAACATTGACTTCATCTCGAATAATACCGGTAAGCTCGGAGTGTTCGGTGATATCTTTTTGATTAACATACATTCGCGAAAGCGGTTGACGTACCTTAACTTGATGACGAGCTCGAAGCGACAAAGCTAATTTTACTACTTGACGGGCTTTTTCCATGCCGGCGCAAAGACCTTTGTCTATCAGCTTCTTATCAGCCACGGGGAAATCACTGAGATGCACGGATTCTTCTTGAGTTAGATTTTGATAAATAGCCTCGGTAATAAAAGGCATTAATGGCGCGGCTAATTGAGAAAATACAACTAAAACCTGATAAAGCGTTTGGTAGGCCTGGTCCTTATCTTTGCTGTTGCCGCTTTTCCAAAAACGGCGGCGGCTACGACGAATATACCAATTGGATAATTTATCAATAAAAATCGGTAACAGACGGGAGGCTTTCGCGATTTGGTAATTGTCCATTTGGCGGGTATACTCTCGGATAAGCAAATTGAGTTCGGCTAAAATCCAACGGTCGAGAATGTTGACCATGGCGGGATCAACAATTGATTCTTCAGAATCTTGCCGGTTGGGATCAAATTGATCCACAATCGCATAAGTCACGAAAAAGGAATAGCTGTTCCATAAAGTGGAAATAACGCCTCGTTTAACTTCATGAATTTCTTGCGGGGAAAAGTTTATATTTTGCGCTTCCATGATCGGAGAACTCATCAAATAAAAACGCAGAGCGTCGGCGCCGTGTTGGTCTAAAACCTCCACGGGATCCGTGTAATTACCTAAAGATTTGGACATTTTGCGACCGTCTTCGCCGGCGATTACTCCGGTAACAACCACGTTTTTAAAGGCCGGTTGATTAAAAATTGCAACCGCGATCACGTGCAGCACATAAAACCATCCCCGGGTTTGAGCCACGTATTCAGCGATAAAATCAGTGGGAAACTTCTGAGTAAAATCATCGTTGTTTTCAAAAGGATAATGACGTTCGCCATAAGGCATAGAACCGGAATCAAACCAAACATCCAAAACCTGGGGCACTCGACGGTAAGTACCGCCACAATCACACTGAAAATCAATTTTGTCAACCTGGGGTCGATGATAATCTTCCAAACGTTGACCGCTAAGTTGATATAACTCTTTATAAGAACCCACAACCTTGATTTGGTCGCATTTTTCACAGCGCCAAACCGGTAAAGCCGTGCCCCAAAAACGATCCCGAGACACGCCCCAATCCGGGGCCGATTCAATGCCTTTAAGAAAACGACCTTTTTTTATATAGGTAGGTTGCCAATTAATTTTTTTATTTTGTTCCACTAAGTCGTCGCGGATTTTTGCGATGTTGACATACCAGGAGGGTTGAACTTGATAAATCAGTTTGGTTTTGCAGCGATAGCAAAAGGGATAGGTATGGCTGACCGGTTTTTCCTTGTAAAGAAGGTCTCGCTGACCCAAATCAGTGATGATTTTTTTGTTGATTTGCCAAATATCGCGACCCTGCCAACGGCCGGCAAGATAACAGGCTTTGGAATCCAAAGCTTTGATAACCGGAATTTGATTAAGTTTGGCTAATTCGTAATCATCCTCGCCATAAGCCGGAGCCAAATGAACCAGGCCGCTACCTTCTTGAGTGGAGACAAAATCAGCGGCCCAAACTTTGTATAAATTTGCCGGGTCGGCTTTTTTCAGATCCGGTTCAAATTCCCGATAAAGCGGTTCGTATTCCAAACCAACCAGCTCATCGCCTTTGATTTCTTCAAGAATAGCGTATTTTTCTTGGATTTCCTCCAGCCTGTCTTTGGCTAAAATAATGGTTTGGCGAGCTTGGGTTTTAATCCGCACATATTCGGTTTTGGCGCCTACGGCCACGCCGGTGTTAGCCGGTAAAGTCCAGGGCGTGGTAGTCCAGACCAATAAAAAATTATCCTGATATTTGGGGCTTTTGATTTTTAACTTAACGAAAACCGAGGCGTCAACCGTTTCTTCATAACTGTTATCCATGGCGATTTCAAAATTGGAGAGCGGAGTTTCACAGCGAGGACAGTAAAGTGAAATGCGCGTGTCTTCATAAACCAGACCTTTATTGTGAAGCTCTTTAAAAGCCCACCAAACCGATTCCATATAATCCTTATCCATGGTGCGGTATGCGTTTTTAAAATCCACCCAGCGTCCGACTCGGTCGATAATTTCTTCCCATTCATCAGCCATTTGACTAACCGTGCCGCAGCAAATTTGATTAAATTTTTCAATACCGACTTGTTTTTCGATTTGCTCTTTGCACTGAATGTTGAGCTTTTTTTCCACCAAGTTTTCCGCGGGCAAACCGTGACAGTCCCAGCCCCAGCGACGATCAACTCGATAGCCTTTCATGGTCCAGTAGCGGGGTACCACGTCTTTGGCCACCGAAGATAAAATCGTGCCATAGTGGGGTACGCCGGTGATAAAAGGCGGGCCGTCAAAAAAACTATAAACCGCGGAATCCAGACGGTTTTGAATAGAGCGTTCAAAAGTTTTATTTTTTTTCCAGAACTTGGTGGTTTGTTGTTCAAGTTTGACCAAATCCTGTTTGGGGTTTACGGGTTTAAACATTTTATTTAAAATTAGAGAAATTGCTGCCATGAGCAGGCGGAAATTCCGCAATGTAATTAATAATAACCTTAAAATGCAAAAAAATCAACAAAAGATGCTTTGTTTTGCTTTAACCCATATTATTTACGCCTCGGCTTTATACTATCTCGGGTTGTTAAGCATGGATATAATTACCGGCGGAGTGGTCAGCCGATATTTGCCCATAAGTTCAATTTTAGGGGCGGTTTTGGTCGCGAGTCTATTATTGAGCCGGCTAAAAACCGATCAAGAGCAGAAACAAACCGGTGAATCGACTTTGGGTAAGTTGTATAATGTTTTGAGTTTTTTAACGGTTTTAATATTGCTTTCAGCTTTGTACGGGCATAGTTTGATCGCGGCCGGAGTTTGCGCGATTGTAGTTTGGTTAGCGCTTGCGCGCTTGAAAAAATTAATTCTAAGTCAAGGCGCGTCGCCAAATTAATAAACTCTTTGATGATTAAAAAATTTTGGTTCATGACAACGAAAACAATAGCTTGGTTTTTTTAACTTCGCAATGATTTAATCATCATATGTTTTGCAATTTGCAATTTTTTGCAATTTTTCAAACTGTTTAATTTTTTAATAAAACAATGTTGGAAAAAATACTGCGGCGCTATCCTATAGTCGCGGGCGTGGACGAAGCCGGGCGCGGCCCCTTAGCCGGTCCGGTTGTGGCCGGTTGTGTTTTGCTGACTTTGAATCAATACGCATTTTTCCAGCAACTGCAAGCCAAGGATTCCAAGAAATTAAGCGAGTCAAGGCGGGAACAGCTTTTTGAAGACCTGGAACAAAGTTTTGACTGCACCGTGGGTCTGGCTAGCGTTGAGACAATTGATCGAATCAATATTTTGCAGGCTTCTTTTTTAGCCATGAAAAGGGCGATTGGCGCGCTTAAACCGAAACCTGATTTATTGATAATCGACGGTAAATTTCCTATCCCCAATTTATCGATTAAACAGTATTGTCTGGAAAAAGCGGATGACAAGATTCCCTTGGTAAGCGCGGCTTCGATTATGGCCAAGGTAACTCGAGATCGACTGATGAGGAAATTGGGAGAAAAATATCCGGATTATGGCTTTGAGCGACATAAGGGCTATGGCACCAGGCAACACTTGATCGCTCTAAGAAGATTAGGCGCTTGTCCGATTCATCGAAAAAGTTTTAGCAGAGTGAAAGATTTAAGAGATAGCGGAAAAAGATGATCCGCTGTTCTGAGGTTGGATTTAATTTAATCTCATTTTTTTGCTTCCCGGGTTAAATTTTTCGCTCGGTAATTAAAGGCCGGACAATCATATTTAAAATTCAAACTTAATCTTATAAACTTTATCCGCTTAAAGATGAAAAAATAAATAATAACCAAAGTTTTAAAACAAGCAAGCGTTCGGTCTCGGGGATTCTTCACGGATCCAAGACTTGGGTTGTTTCTGGATTGGTCCCAATTTACGCAAAGATTTGGTTTGAGTTTGTCTCAATATTTTGATTTTGTTATAATGAAGCTAGCTGAAAAAAGTTCACAATAATTGCGCTATTTAGCTAAAACCCAGATAAATGAAAATGAATACGAAACAAAAAAAACAGAGCGGTTTTACATTGATTGAAACCTTGGTGGTTATCGCTATTATTGGTTTGTTATTGGCTATTGTGGGCTTGAACTTAAACAAAAACCGCCAGCGTAAAAAAGCCGAGGCCACCGCGATCACCATTAAACAAGCGATTGAAACAGCGCGAGATTTCGCTTTAACCGGAGAAGCGATTGAAACAGATCCAGGTGTTTTTAAACTTCCCGGGTCCGGAGAAGGCTATGAAGTGAAAATTAGTTGCACCAATCCTTCCGATTGCGAGGTTCAAGTCGGCAATGCTATTTTGGGGGCTGCCGACCATAAAGTATTTGAACTGGAGGATTATGATAAAAATGAAATGAAAATTAGTCCTGATGATTTATATGAAATAAAATTCATCCCCCCGCACGGAAACCTTAAATGTAGTTCTCCTTCTTCTTGTGACCCGCTTAACATCGAAGTTTGTGGAGATACTAATTGCGGTGACGATAGCTTAAAATACACTTTGGAAGTCACCGAATACGGAGTGAGTATGCAATAGAAGGGTCCTTTTACGGTTTTGCCCGGCTAATTCAATCAATAA
>WJJI01000018.1 GCA_014729795.1 Candidatus Moraniibacteriota bacterium | reverse complement strand
TCAATCTGACTATCTTAATGCCCAAGCATTTTGCGCTAGCCAGGAATATATAGATGTTTGCCAAACCAAAGATCAGGCTGAAGGCTCTGCTGAGTTATGTAATCTATGTTCCACCCAAAATTGTGTTGAGAATGGCGAATTGCTCTTTACTCAAGGCGCTGAATGCTGCGATCCAGAAGCGGATTTAAAACCAAATTCTATGTTAACTTCACCCGGAGGCGGAAATTGTACCGCCATGCTAGCCATAGCAGATTGCGTGGGTATGGACTGTTTACAACCTACAGACATGGGCATATGTACTCCAAATTGGCTTGATCATTGTTCCGATGGAGTATGCGATGTACTTAAGGGCGAAAATGTCTGCAGCTGTCCGGAAGATTGTTCTTGCGCTCACGAAGACGAATTAGCTTATTTGGATCATCCCACTAAACCTTCATGGTGCTGTCCAGGAGAAAACTTAACCTATTGGATGGAAGAGCTTGAACAAGATGTGTCCATTCAAGGTTCTTGTTATGAGGTAATGGTGACTCGAGGCTACTCCATTCCCAGTTTTATTTGTTTGGCTTGTGGAGACGGTGTTTGTAGTGAAAAAGAAACCCCTTGTAACTGCCCAGAAGACTGCCAGGATAATATTAATAGATCGGAATTTGTTGACATCCAAAGCTTTTGCTCTAGTCAGAAATATATTGATTTATGTGAAACACTAGCCGATCAAGCAGTCTATGGCACAAATGAGCTTTGTTCCTTATGTCAAGACACTCCACCTCCGCCACCATGCGCTCAAGAAAATGAGCAATTTTCACCTTTCGGTGGTGAATATCCAACTGAATGCTGCCAAGGTTTATATGCCTGGGATAGTGGCATGGATACTCGAACCTCGGTCGCGGATCAATGTTATGATACTGGATTGGTGTCGGGTTGGCATGTCGGTACTTGTATTAAAGTGGGGGATGGGGTTTGTTCAGAAAAAGAAAATCCCTGCGTAAGTCCGGAAGACTGTATTGGTAAAAATAGATCAAATTATAGCAGCGCAGAAGAATTCTGCGGCAATGAATGGGTGAAAAATACCCTTTGCGATGATCCTTATGGCCCGGTTGAGCTTTGTAGTCTTTGCGATTATTTTTTACCCCATTGTTCTTTAGCGGGTCAAAGCAATTTAGACTCTCAAGATGATGTTTGTTGCCCAGATTTAACCTCCTGGACAAATGGTGATTTTAAACAAATTTCTGTTGGTCAAGAGTGTTATGTTTCCGGTGAGCAATTTTCTCCTCAAGGATCTCTATGCTTGGATTGCGGCAACAACGTTTGCGAAGATTGGGAAACCCCTTGTAATTGCCCTGAAGATTGTGGGGCTAATAACGCCGACTATGCTGATGTTGATGAATTTTGTGCAAGCGATGATATTGTAAATGTTTGCGATGAAGCCGGTAATCCTCATTATGATAATCGTACCAAAGCTTTATGTGACCAATGCGATCAAGTTATTGCCAGACCCGCTTATAAAATTGAATCCAAATATCAAGACCAAGAGGTTTTCATTATTTCCAGCCAAAACTGGAGAGATGTGCTCTCCTATATTCCGGCCACTACTTGGATCCAAAGCGATGGCCAAAACAGCTACAAAACCGTCAAATATCCCTATTTAATCTATTATACCGAAGGACAAGACGCTTCGGATATTGATTCAATAATTGATTTTCTCAAGCAATATTCACCCAGCCGAGTGACTCTAATCGGAGAAACAGATCCAATTTTAGATACTTTAATCACCGATTCAATCCAAGGCCCGGGCTTAAGTCAGGACCAGATTCAACGTATTGACATTAAAGAACATATAAATTATTGGGACCCTAATAAAGTGCATAGTCTTATAGTGGCTGAAGATGATTACGAACTGGCCATGATGGCTTCCGTTTACGCTTCGGCAATCGATGCGCCCTTGATTGTTAAAAATAGCGGCTTAGATCAAAACATCTCTGATCTGAACCTTGATGTTTATCAAAACATTATTTGCGTGGGAGATAACAATATTAATTACTCGGTTAATTGCGGTTATAACGTAAGCTCAGTGCTTGAATTACAGTCGATGTACCTGCGTGAAACCAATACAGATAAAGCAATTTTAGTTAATCCTTTGGATAATGCGGACTCTGACGCCGAACGCATCAAAGAAACTGCAGACTTTAACACTGATTTAACCGGTTCGGTTATTCATGAGATCTACAGTCGCAATTCTCTCGCTGCTCCGATTTTGGCCGCAGGTCGAAATCAAGTTTTATTATTTACTAATCAGAGCCAAGATCAAGCCGTTAAAGAGGATTTACAAAGTCGCTCAAACAGATTGGAATTTGGCAATAATGGCAATCTTAACTATTTAACAATTATCAGCAGCCCCAATGCTATCGATATTTATCATGAAGAATTTAACACTCGAACCAACGCTGACCTAAGAAGCTACGGCATGCTTGATCAAAATTCAGATTTTGTAAATCTCAAAATAGGCAGAATTTTTGGCATAACCGTAACCGATACAGCCACCAATATCGCTCGCAGTCTTTTTTATGATAGGGTTGCCAAAAATAAAGAAAGGATTTACATGAATATCGATACGGAACTTGCCGCCCCTTATAAAATGGAACTGCTTGTTAATCAAAACCTACTAATTAATTTAGGTTATGATCCCAGTCAGCTAGAAATTTACCCGCAAGGGCATTTAGAAAACGGCCAACCTTGGGAAAATAAAGCTTTTATTTACTATTATGGTTCCGGAAGTTATAATTCAACAGATATAAATTCCAACCTCATTCCCAAACTGGACAACAGTTTGGTTTTAATGGATGCAAACAACGCTTGCAGCTATGGACTGGCTTATGCTGTTAATGATCTAGAAAATCTCTTCTGTGCTCGTGCTATTCGTCAAGGAGCGGTTGGTTTTATTGGCGCGGTAAATTCAATCAGTCAATACCCAACCAGAGATTATTTATTAAAAATTATAAACGGAGCCAAACCCGCTGTCGCTTTTCAAGAAAGCTTTAACAGTCAAGTCGCTATCCAAAAAGCTTTTCCATCACAATCTAGTTCCATTAATCAGGCTAAGTATATCTACTTAGGCGATCCGGTTTTAGATTTATCTTTACAGAAATTAAACATTCCTCAACCCCAATTAGTTGATGAACCTAATCAAGCGCATGACTTGACCTTAAAAATTCCTTTTCATAAATTTTCATTAACCGATCAAGAGATTGAAACATATTGCGGTACCGAAGATATTTGCCAAAGATATAGAAATTTTGTTTTTCCGATTACCGACACTTCCCAAAGTTATGTTTATGAGAGCAACAATTTCGTCACCTCGGCTAATACTTGTTTTAGATTTGACAATCTTGCCAACGATTACGCTAATGGTATCTTCTCTGACGTAGATCAAGTTTATGCTTTTAAAAACAATGCTTTGCAAACCATAGAATTAAACGCTGATTCTGGTGATTTGTTGCTAAGCTCCAACACGGATTATTTTTGGCCTTTAGAATATCAAGAAATCGATTCAAATAATCCATGTACTAAGAATTGCTCAGTTCAATATGCCAACGTAGAACTTTATCTTCAAGAACCATAATAAAAAAAACCTATGAAATCAAAAATAATTCTTTACCTAGTTACCACTTTTAGCATTTTTTTATTTCCGATTATTTGTCAAGCAAAAATCAATATTAACCTTGATGTACCGGAGAACTTTAAAGCAGGCCAGGAAATAAATTTTGATTATTCAATCAGCTCCGATCAGCCAGTTGAGCTTGCCTTCCAAACTTATGTTCAGTGTAAAAACGGCGATTTACCTACCGCTCCTTTGGTCATGTCCCAAATAATCATTCCAGCCAATGGTCTGCATCAAGCTAGTCATCAAGATATTACCATCCAAAATGAACACCCGCCGCAAACCTGCGCCGCTATAGTTGAGGTTTTACGTCCAATTAACCAAACAGAAAAAAAAGATTTTAAAATCAACACTCCTGAAAACCTTAATTTTCAGTTACTAACCTGCTTGGATCAAAAATGTCAAAAACAAAGCAAAATCTTCAAACCCAATTCAACAGTTTTTTTTGATTTTCAAAGCAATCAAGAAAATCTTGATATTACCGGTCAGTTAATTGCTCCTAACGGTTCAACTTCAAATTTATCTTTTCCGTCTCAGCAAACACTTAATCAAAAAGGAGATTACCAAATAAAGATTTTGGTAAAAAAACCCGGCTTTGATGACCTTGAACTTGAAAAAACCATCAAAGTGCCCGCTCAATCAGCAAATATACAAAGCTCCACAGTTTGTAACTTTAATGGCCAATGCAATAAAGGCGAAAACGCAAAAAATTGTTCCGTAGATTGTGGCGGTCCGCTTTTTTCCTCATCAATCTCATTCTATTTAGCCGTTGGTTTACTGGCTATATTTTTAATCATCTTGTTATCCGTTATCTTTAAGACCATTTTATTTAAATCGCCATCTTCTAAATCCACAACTTCATAAAATTTACTGAAAAAGCTTGTTTAAAACTTTCAATTCAATTACTTACTGAATAATCAATTCCTTAAGCAGATTCTGTTTGATTTTATTATGATCGAGTTCAACACCCAGCCCAGGTTTTTCCTCTGTTTTTATCATGCCTTTTTCATCAATTGAAAAACATTGCTTACAAGCAATTTGGTATGGCTCGCTCGGAAAAGGCAACTCAAAATAGCTGCATTGATTATTACTTAACATGCAGTGTAAATTGGCCGCTTGGGTTAATTGTGTACCCCACGACTGGATCTCCAGTTTTAGGTGATTAGCCTGAGCCAGAGCCGCGATTTTCTGAATTTTTGTGATTCCTCCAACAATGGTAGCGTCTGCTCTTAAACCGCTCCATGCTTGAGATTGAATCCCGCGATTAATAGATTCAAGGCTTAAAAATTGGTTTCCGGAACAGTAAATTGGAATTTGAGTATTGGTTCTTAAATATTTATAGCCTACCAAATCTTCATCATCAAGAGGCGCCTCTAGCCAAATCCAATTTTGGTTTTGCTCTAGCAGCTTTGCCATCCTTAAGGCCTGTTCCCGGGTATATTGACCCTCTGTGTCTAGAATTAAACTTATGTTGGTTTTATTAAGCTCTTTATTTATTGTTTTTATTAATTGCCAATCTTTCTTAAAAATACTATAACCATGAATTTTTATGGCTTTAAATCCTAGCTTAGCGCATTGCTTAATATATTCTATGTAAGCCTGACTATCATTTAAAAGCGGCGAACTGGCGTATACGGGAATTTTATCTCTGGCTCCGCCAAGCAAAATATATAAAGGTAAGCTTACTGCCTTGGCTTTTAAATCCCAAAGCGCGATGTCAAGCAAAGAGATCCCGGTTAATTTATTCTGAGTTACCGATTTATTCATCAAGCCATACAGTTTTTCGGTATAAAGAGCTTCTTGCCCAATCAACTGTTTGGCAATATTTTTAACTGCATGTAAAACCGAAAAGTCAAATTGTCCAGGCGCGTAAGTTGTCGCTCCGCTTAAGCCTGATAAATGATTCTGGCAAAATATTTTACAAATCGTTGTAGTTGAGTACATATCGTCAAGAAACTCAGCCCATTTGGGTCGCAAGGCTTTTTCATCACCTATGACTTGAATTATAATTTTTCTTATAATCGGTTTTTGCATGATTTAGTGCGTAATTTTAATTTAATTAATGTAAATGTATTATTTTTACTAAATACATCAGCCCCATCCCTGCCACAAAATAGGAAAAAATCAAAGTTGATTGTTTAAGTTTTTGCTTTTGGCGAATTTCCGGAATTAAATCGCTCATCGCAATATACATAAATCCACCGGCGGCAATAACCAATAAATAAGGTTTTATTGCGGTTAATTGATTTATTAACAAGAAACCGACTACGCCACCAAAAATCACGGTTATCGCTACTAAATAATTAACAAGCAATGCTTTTTTAGTTTTAAAACCGGCCTGGATCAAAACGCCAAAATCTCCGATTTCTTGAGGTATTTCGTGCAATGCCACCGCGATTAAAGTCGCTATTCCCAGCTTTACGTCTGTTAAAAAGGCCGAGGCGATTATCAAACCGTCAATAAAATTATGCACCGAGTCGCCAATCAAATTCATGTATCCAAAAGCATGAACCGCGCATGCTTTCTTATGACAGTGTCTCCAATGTATTAGTTTCTCTAAAATATAATAACAACTAAAAGCAATTAGTAATACTGGGTATATCAGATCTAATTCCAATTTTTCCGCCGCTTCGGGTAAAAGATGCAAAAAGGCGCCACCCAAAAAAGTCCCGGCTGAAAGCGCCACCAAATAAATAGAAATTTGTTTGGTGTTTTTTTTAACTTTAATAATAATTAAAATTATCAGTAAAGCAATCAAACTTATTAGAAAACAACTAATAATAATTGTAAGCAGAGTTTTCATTTTAATGCTTTTATGATTAGTATATATGCCCTGGATTTATTATTGGCGTCCCCGGCAGGATTTGAACCCGCGACCTAGACGTTAGGAGTGTCTTGCTCTATCCGGCTGAGCTACGGGGACATAGCGTGGTGTGGTTCGACAAAATCAATCAAATTTTTATTAAGAGCTTATGTTTTTATTGATTAAATTATCATGATTTACGCGCTCAGGAAAATTTTGCAAAAAATACCAAAATTTTTTAAAAGCGTATCCTTCTTACATGGTCAAGATATTCGGGATTTTCTCTAAAAAATCTACCAAGCGCGTAAGTCATAAATATAATTTAAAATCTGTCTATCAAGGAACTTGTTTCTTTTTCTTTAGAGGCTATATTTGTAAATGGCTAATCGGTCTTGATGGTTCTTATTCAAGAGAGCAGAATTTTAATTAAAGCTTTAATTTTGGTGCCGAGAGGCGGAATCGAACCGCCGACACCAGGATTTTCAGTCCTGTGCTCTACCGACTGAGCTATCTCGGCTAATAATACTAGAGATTTTACACTGCTTTTGCAAGAAGATCAACACCAACTTATAAAAACTCAAAGCTTTTAATTTTTAAAAATTTATTCTATACTTAAATAATTAAAATTAAGTAAAACAATATGAATAAAATTAAGATTTTCACTCAAAAGGATTGCCCGAACTGTCCTCCAGCCAAGGATTTGGTTCATGAATTAGAAGGCCAGTATCCAGACCTGGAAGTGGAAAAACATCGGGTTGATGAGGCTGATGGCTTAGCCGAAGCTCAATTTTACACTGTTTTAGCCACTCCAACTATTATTATATGCGATCAAGATGATCATGAAATTACCAGTTTCCGCGGTCAAGTTCCCGATAAACAAGATTTAATCAAAGCGATTCAGCCAAGCTGATCCTGGTCGGTATTTATTTAGGTTGGTTAAAATTCAAGTCAATTCTTTGTCAAATGCTTTAGTCCTGAAAAACCGTAAAACCAAACAATTTTTTAATATGGTTTCGGTTTTTCATTTTCGTATTGGGGAATAGCCAAGTGGTAAGGCAACGGGTTCTGGTCCCGTGATTCGGGGGTTCGAGTCCCTCTTCCCCAACCACAAACTCCAAATTCAATTAATTTACCATTAGCTTTATTTTAGCTCTTCAACAACCATGTTATGATGATCAACCTTGTTGTTATACTCGATAACCTGATTGTTGTATTGATCAATTTCAGCTTTGATCTTATTAACAAGTTTATTATACTCCGGCACGATTTTATTATACTTATTATCGTCCTTGCCTTTGTATTTATTCAATTCAGCCTCTAAGTCATTAAGTTCTTGTTGCATTTTATCAATTTTTCTTTTTTGAGCGTAAAGCCTGTCTTTAAGACGTGGGATTTCTTGCTCTAATTGATCAAGCTCGTGAAAAAGTTCCATTATTCTTTCCACTCCGGAATAAGATTTGCCTTGAGTTTTTTGAAAAATCCTTGCGCCTGTTGGTTTTATCAAGTTTTCTTGTTGATCATTTGCTTTAGCTTCTTCAAAATGACTAATTTCTTCTTGAGTTGCCACAGCCACATTACTTTCAGTGTCAAGTTTGGGCACAACTCCAATTTTATGGCCAAAAGTTGTGGTTTCAATATAACAATAACCGGAATTATCCACAGAAAACTGTTTTGGACATTCAATGCCTGCGGCCATGTGATTCTGAGCTTCGTATTCTAGTAAAGCCGCCCCGTAACCCAAGTCTCTCAAGATTGAAACCAATAAAAAGCTTTTTCCTGAGCACACGGCTTTTTTATCGTATAAAACTTCGTAAGGATATCTGGGTTTCAAGCCTGAATCTCCCTGAACAATCTCTTTAGCTCTGGCTGAATCATAAAAAATGGTTTGGACAAAAGCCACTGCCAACTCAACGGTTTCGTTATCGCTTAAATTATTAGCGGCTTGCATTTGTCGAAATTTTTTTGTAATTTCCTCTATGGTATTATCGTTCCGGGCTTGTTCTAGAAAAATTGCGTAATAATCATCTTCCCAGCCTTGGGGAATCTGCCCGGTATAAGTATAAACTTTGGGCTGATTCACGTAAAATTCATAAATTGATTTGTATAAAGTGATTGTCATGGAGTATTCTTGTTCTTTGTATTTCCAAGCAAAGGTTTGTTCTTTAGCCCCGGTTTTAGTTTGGATTTCTTTTTTCGCAACCTTGGCTTTTTCAAAGTCGGGAATTTGATTAGAGATGTCTTGAGTAGTAGTTGGACTGGCGATGGTGGTTGGCGTCTGTTTTTGTTTTTGCGAGTATTTATCTTGAAAAATATTGATTACCCAAACCATACCCGCCACCACAGCTATAAATAGTGCAAATTTAAAAATTTTTTTCATTAAACTTTTTTTATTATGCTTAAATTACAATATTTAACAGTTTTCCAGGAACAAAAATTTTTTTCTTTATCTTTTTATTATCTAAGTATTTTTTAATTTTATCAATTTTTTGCGCTTTTTCCCAGGCTTGCTTAGAGTTAATGTCCGGCTCTGCTTTTATGCTAGCTCTTAGCTTTCCATTGATTTGAATCACCAGTTCGATTTGTTGTTTTTCCAAAGCGGCTTGATTATATTTTGGCCATTTTTGATTAAAGACCGAAGTTTGACGATTAAGCATTTGCCAAAACTCCTCTCCCAGGTGAGGCGCCATTGGACTTATTAAAATTGCTAAAACCTCCAAAACAGCCTCTTTTTCCGATTCTTGTAATTCTTTCATGCCTTGATCTTTATACCAATTGAATAACTCCATTATGCCAGCTATTGCTGTATTAAAACTCAACCGATTTAAATCGTCGGTAATTTTTTTAATCAATTCATGCAATCTGGGACTTTTAATTTTCTGAATTGATTCACAATCTTTTTTGCTTGATTCAAACTTAGATTTTATTCTTGATTTGGAAAATTCAGCATACAAAGAGTGCAGTTTTTTAACAAACCTAAACATACCGGCCATTCCGGAATCCCGCCAATCTCCGCCTTGGCTAACTTCGCCCAAAAACATCAAATAAAGCCGCACACTATCAGCCCCGTATCTATGAATGTATTCGTCCGGATTTATTACATTGCCTTTTGATTTGCTCATTTTGGCTCCATCTTTAATTAACAATCCGTGACCAAAAAATTTTTTATACGGTTCCTCAAAATCACAAAAGCCCAAATCATGAAGAACCATGGTTATGAACCGCGAGTACAATAAATGCAAAACCGTATGTTCTTTGCCGCCCAGGTACATATCAATCGGCATCCATTTCTTAATTCGATTTTTATCCAAAGCTTGTTTTTGATTTTCCGTGCTTAAATAGCGGAAGAAGTACCAGCTTGAATCCACAAAAGGATCGCTTACGTCGGTTTCTCTTTTGGCCTTTTTTCCACAAACAGGGCAGGGGACACGAACAAATTCTTCAACTTTGTTTAATGGCCCTTTGCCCGTGCCATCAGGATGGAAATCATCAAGCTCTGGCAATTTAACCGGCAAATCTTGCTCCGGCACTGGTACTTCGCCGCAATTTTCGCAATAAATAATTGGAATTGGCGGTCCCCAATAACGTTGCCTTGAAACACACCAATCTCGAAGTTTATAAGTCACCGCTTTTCTCCCTATGCTTTTATCTTCCAGATATTTAATAATTTTTTCCTTGGCCTCAGCTGTCTTTAAACCGTTCAAAAAACTTGAATTGACAGCCAAACCTTGATCGGTAAAACAAACTAATTTGTTAGCTTGTTTTTTTTGTTCTTGATTATTTTTAAGCGGTTTTACCACCTGAACAATGGGTAATTCGTATTTTTGAGCAAATTCAAAATCGCGCTCATCATGCGCCGGTACTGCCATTATCGCTCCACTGCCATAGCTGGTTAAAACATAATCTGCTATCCAAATCGGAATTTCTTGATTATTAACCGGGTTGATGGCTTTTATTCCTTTAATTTCCAGGCCCGTTTTTGTCCGATTTTGTTTTAATCGTTCTTGTTCTTCCTTGCTTTTTATTTCTTGAATGTATGTTTTAACAGCTTTAATGTTTTCGATATCTTTTTCAAGCTTTTTTATCAATTCATGTTCTGGAGCCAATACTAAATAGCTGGCTCCGAAAATCGTATCCGGTCTGGTAGTAAAAACCGTTATCTGTTGCTCCTTTTCTTTAATTTTAAAATCGATTTGAGCGCCCTGGCTTTTTCCAATCCAATTTATTTGGCCTAATTTTACATCTTCGCTCCAATCCATTTTCTTTTCCGGGTCGGTTGCTTTTAAATTGTTTAACAGTCTTTCCGCGTATTGGGTAATTTTAAAAAACCATTGCTTCATTTGTTTTTGTTCCACTTCTTGATCACAGCGTTCACAATGACCGTTTATAACTTGCTCGTCAGCCAAAACTGTTTTGCAGGAACCACACCAGTTAACCGGAGATTTTTTTCGATACGCTAAACCTTTATTATACATTTGCAAAAACAGCCATTGGGTCCATTTATAATAATTAGGTTTATATGTTTCAACGGTTCTTGACCAATCGTATTGGTTACCAATCAGGCGCAATTGAGAGTAGAATCGCTTTTCCGTCCGTTTGGAAACATCACGAATATGTTGATTGATTTTCATGGCGTAGTTTTCGCTATGAATACCAAAACCGTCTAAACCAATAGGCTCAAAAACATCATAACCCCGCAGTCTCTTAAACCGTCCCCAACAGTCGGAATGAACAAAAGCGTACATATTACCCACATGCAAGCCTTCAGCCGAAGGATAGGGGAACATCATTAAATTATAATAAGGCCTACCGGCTTTATCTAAATCAGGAGAGTAGATTTTGCTTTGTCGCCATTTTTTCTGCCATTTGGCCTCAATCTTTTTATGATGGTATAACATTTTAATTCCATTTTTTAGTATTGCGGGATCGTGGCGTTTTAAGAACCTTGTTTGATTCTTGTCAAGCCGCCCGACTTGCCCGACGCCCAATCTCATTTTTATTATATGTTTATCCTTAAATTTAATCAAGAATTTGTCAACCTTAATATGTCTTTCAAGATTTCTGGAAAAGTATAATCCAATAGATGGCCGCGATTTTCTAAAACCTGAACTTGAATTTTTTTGCTCAAATAGAATTCTTGACTCTGGATCGGAATTAACGGATCATCGGTTGAAAAATAGGCTTTAATTAGCTTAACTTTTTTATTTAATTTGGACCAATCGATTGGCTTCAAGATTATTTTCCTTAATCTTTCTAAATCTTCTTGACTAAAAACCTGCTCGATTCGAGAATGTTGCTTATGTTTTTCTATAGCCGGATTTGCCGGTGCCGCTAAAAACAGTCCCTTAATTTCCCGGTTGAGTTGATCAACAAAAAAAGGCGCCACCGCTCCTCCCAAGCTGTGCCCCACCACTATTGTTTTTTGATTAATATCGGCTTTGAAATTTGACAAAGCCTTAATCCATTCCTGCATTTTGGGCTGGTAAGGATCGGGCAAGTCCGGCAACATTACCTTGAAATCTTTTTTTTCTAGTTCGTTTTTCAGCCAAGGAAAAAAGTTAGCCCGACCACGAGCGCCAAATCCATGAATTATTAAAACATTGTTTCTCATGTTTTTTTATTGAGCGTGTGAAACATCAAAGTTAATCATTTATCCAATTCTTTAAATCCCTGCTTGCATTTTTTATTGCTGCATCTTTTTTTCCCGGATTTGAGATCCTGAATTAACAAACTACCGCAATTCTTACATTTTTCTTGAATCGGTTTACCATTGAAAGCTGTTTTGCATTTAGGGAAGTTGTTGCAAGCCCAAAAAATTCCTCGACGAGATTTTTTTTCAACAATTTCTCCTTGACCGCAAACCGGGCAAGTAACACCGGATGAGTTTTCGATTTTTTTAATATTTTTACACTCTGGATAAGCCGAGCAACCCAAAAAGTGACCCCAACGCCCTTGTTTAATTTCCATATTGGCTCCGCATTTTTCACATTTAACTTCTCCTACTTGTTTTTTGAGCTCTTTTTTCTTGGCTTCATTGGCTTTTTGATTTGGGTCTTCGGTATATTTACACTCTGGATAACCACTGCAAGCAAAAAATTTACCAAAACGCCCGAATTTTTCTAATAATTTTTTGCCGCATTCGGGGCATTTTTTGTCAATCTCTTTCTGGTATTTTTTTATGGTAGTTGATTTTTTGTTCAGTTTTTCAATAAAAGGTTTATAAAAATTTTCAATAACTTGTTGCCAGTTTTTTCTGCCTTGAGCGATTTTATCAAAATTGGTTTCCATGGTAGCGGTAAACTGATAGTCAACAATTTTTTGAAAATGTTCTACCATTAAATCATTGACCAAGTAGCCAATTTCCAAAGGGTAGTATTGCTTATTTTCATCTTTGTCAACGTAGCCGCGTTCAATGATAGTAGAAAGAGTTGGCGCGTAAGTGGAAGGTCGACCAATGCCATTTTCTTCCAATACCTTAATTAAAGAAGCATCTGAATATCTAGCCGGCGGTTGGGTAAAATGCCGCTCGCTTAACAGCTTAACCAGGTCGAGTTTTTGGCTTTCTTGCGCGCCGGGCAAGCGGTTTTCTTTGCCGGTTTCAAATTTTTCATAAACTTTTAAAAACCCATCAAACTTAATAGTTTGGCCTTTGGCTGCAAAAATATATTTTTTTGTCAGGTTCAGGGTTTCGATGTCTATTTTTACTCGATCAAAAATTGCCGGTTTCATTTGAGATGCGATAAATTTTCTCCAGATTAAATCATACAAGCGATACTGGTTTGAATTTAAATATTTTTTCAATGCCTCGGGTTTTTTTTCCGGGTACGTTGGGCGAATTGCTTCATGGGCTTCTTGGGCGCCTTTGGCTTTTTTAGCATAATATCTTGGTTTTTCTAAGGTGTATTCATCGCCATATTCAATGCCAATAACTTTTTTAGCCTTTTTTAAAGCCATTGGACTGATGTTAAGCGAATCTGTTCGCATGTAAGTGATCAAGCCGCTGCTGCCCTTATCTAACTTAATCCCTTCATATAATTGTTGGGCGATTCGCATGGTTTGTTTAGCTGAATACCCCAGCTTGTTAGCCGCTTCTCTTTGAAGCGTGCTGGTTCTAAAAGCCGGCGCCGGGTTGCGTTTAACTTCCTTTTTATCAATTTTTTCAACTTGAAAATCAGCCTTTTTTATTTCAGCTTCTAGTTCTTTGGCTTGTTTTTTATCTTTAATCGCAAACTTGCCAATTTTTTTGTCATTGATTTTTTCCAAAAAAGCTTGGATTAAGTCAGGATCCTTGTTTTGTTCTATGTTGTTTAAGTTAACTTTGCTTTTTAAACCTTTTTGATAAAAATTACCCGCAATTGTCCAGTATTCTTTGGGTTTGAAGGCCTGTCTTTCTCTTTCCCGTTCAACAATCAATCTTAAAGCCACGGATTGTACTCGACCCGCGGAAAGACCGTATCTTATTTTTTTCCACAAAAGCGGAGACAAGTTATAACCAACTAATCTATCTAAAACCCGACGCGCTTGCTGAGCATTATAAAGATTAAGATCTATCTTTCTTGGATTTTCCAGAGCTTGCTTAATAGCCCCTTTGGTAATCTCATGAAATGTAATCCGCTTAAATTTCATTTTTGGGAATTGCTGTTCGATTATCCACTTTAAATGAAAAGCAATCGCCTCTCCCTCTCGGTCTTCATCGGTTGCTAAAACTATTTGCTTGATATCTTTATCCTTAATTGTTTTTTTTATTTCATTTAAGGCTTTTTTTGACTTTGTAATAATTTCATATTTTGGTTGGAATTTTTTTTCCGGGTCAATGCCCATTTCTTTTTTGGGTAGATCTCGAATATGCCCAAAGGAAGATTTGACCACGTAGTCTTTGCCTAAGTAGCGCTTAATGGTTTTTGCCTTGGTGGGGGATTCAACAATAACTAATTTCATTTAATTGATTGCGTTAAAATTACAACTTTTTCGATTTCCATAAAAAACATATATTCCAAGTCTAGTCAAATCAAATCAAAAGTCAATTATCTTTTTAATGAAACCCAATTGATCAATTAATTATAATTAAATCAAAATTAATATTTGCAAATCCTTTTTAAATCTTTTAATATAGAGGTAATCAAAGGCTAACCTTAATTACTTCTGGCTTTAAGGCTAGTGATGTTAAATTAAATTATATTAAACCAAAAAAATTTATAACAAAAACACTTAAGAATATTCTTAGATCATGAAAAAAAAATCTAAACCAACATGTCTAGCCAAAATAGCTAAATCACTTTTAACATTATTTGGTTTAATTCTTCTATTTTTTGCTAGTTTTTTAATATATTTTACCGCTGCGGATAATATTGATTTTAAAAAAGTAAAAGCCGACTTAATTACAAAAAATCAAACCGGGCTTCAGCCAACCTCAACCCCAACATCAAATAAAGATATTAAGCAAGACTATAAGAATCCAGTTGAACCGGCTGACCAAAATCAGGCTCAAGCCAAAAAAGACCCCCTCGCTCTCGAACCCAGGGAAGTGGACACCGGTGATTGGCAAACCTATAGAAATAATTGGTATGGCTTTGCTGTTGACTACCCAAGCGACTATCAAAAACCCAAAGCGCTCAAACCTCAAAATAAAACCGACAATTATGAAAAAGTTTATCAGTTTCGTAAAACAATACCCAAAAAACAAGCAGCAATCGGAAATCAAAATCAACCAACCCCCGATCAAGACTCGGAAACAAACCGGCCAGATTCAGAATTCCTGGGTTTTGACGTTTATGTCTATAATCGTTCCAACGTTGATTATGTTGAAGAATCAGATCAAGTTACAAAAAAACAAAACCCGAAACAAATTAATTGCGGTAATTTTCCCGCTTTTGAGGAATTTCCCGAACATGGTGTAAAAACCGTTTTAATTCCCAGAGATAATTATTGTTATCAGCAAAACTATTTTTACACCGCTAATCGAAGTAATTATTTATATAACGTTGTGGCGATTAAGGCCAACCCCCAAGAAAAAGAACAGGCTTTTCAAGTTGATTACGCTTTAATAGTTAAAGAATTTCCAGAGTTTTTTCAAGTTGGCTCTGGTTTTCAACTAATCAAAATTAATCGCCCCAAACCCAAGCCAAAAGCTCCGATTCCCTACGGCGCGAAAAAGGTAAACGGTAAGTATGTTTGCGGTAAAAAAAATGATAAACCCAGTGTTAGCAAAAAGAATCCGGAAGGTCACATGGATATGCAGTGTTGCCTTGACCCGGATGAAGTCCCTAACCCATGGTGCACTTATTAATAACCGTAGCCACTCGATCTTTTCTATTTAGATCTTTACTGAAACCTATTAACTTTAGATTATTTAATTGTTTAATAATTTTTTTGATTCTATGAGCCTGTTCAGAGTCAATTTCTAACATGGCGGCGATGTCTCTAATTTCCCCCAGGCCGGCCAAATTATTAAGCTGCTCCAACAGCTTTCTAATCACTTTTAAGCCCCCGTCGCCGGCCAAAAGCGCCTTTTTAGGCTCAAATTTAATGGTTTTTTTAGCTTTTTCATATTTTTCCTTGCTGATATAAGGCAAATTGGATGCAATCACAACCTGCGAGTAACCCCCGGTGTTTATCAGAGTCAAAATAGGCTTAAGTAGCGAGCCGGAAAAAAAATCAATTTTGTCGCTAATTTGATGTTTTTCAGCATTGCATTTAGCCACTTTTAGGGCTTTGCCACTAATATCCGTGGCAAAAAAATCCAATTTATTAAGACCATTAATAATTTTTTTTCTTTGTAATTCTTTAATAATACTAATAATAATACAGCCGCTCGCAGTCCCGATATCAATAAATAGGATTTTCCCCGGATGCTGCAAACTTTTTTTAAGCTTGATCAAGCTTTGTTCAACCAAGGTTTCGGTTTCCGGCCTTGGAACTAAAACATCTTTGGTTACCTTAAATTCAAGATTAAAAAATTCTTTTTTCTTAATCAAATAAGCAATTGGGACTTGCTCGGCTCGTTTTTCGATCAGGCTTTCAATTTTTTGGGTCTTGTTAGGATCAATTTTTTGCTGCAAATTACTAAAAAGCCAGCTTCTTTTTTTATTTAAAGCATAACCGGTCAATACTTCCGCATCCAGCTCGGGGGTAGTTGACGCTTTTTTTAATTTTTGCGCGGCTTGGTTTAAAATAGCCTTGATTGTTTTCCCTCCCTTTGCCTTATTTGCTCGCTTCATGATTATCTTTGATTTTTTTAAGTTTCAATCCTTGGTCAAATTGTTTTAATTGTTTGATAATTTTATCCAAACCTCCTTGTAAAATATCTTCAATTCCGTTCCAACTGTATTTTATTCGATGATCGGTAATTCGATCTTGAGGATAGTTATAAGTTCTAATTTTTTCACTTCGATCCCCGGTGCCAATTTGCGAGCTTCTTAAGTTATCGATTTTTGCTTGCTCCCTTGCTCGCCTAGCTTCCAGCAGTCTAGAACGCAGCACTGAAAAAGCTTTGGCTTTATTTTTATGCTGAGACTTTTCGTCTTGACAGGTTACCACCAAACCGGTTGGTAAATGAGTTAATCTGATTGCTGAATCAGTGGTGTTTACGCTTTGTCCGCCCGGTCCCGATGATCGGAAGGTGTCCACCTTAACTTGTTCTGGTTTGATTTCTATATCTGTTTCTTCGGCTTTAGGCAACACCGCCACTGTCGCGGTTGAAGTATGAACCCGACCGCTTTTTTCGGTTTCTGGAATACGCTGCACCCGGTGTACCCCGGATTCGTATTTTAAATTACCATAAGCATTCGCGCCTTGGATTTGAGCGATCATTTCTTTTATCGAACCAATACCGCTTTGACTGGAGTTGATAATTGTTACTTGCATATTGTTTTTTTCCGCGTATCGACTGTACATTCGGAATAATTCGCAGGCAAACAAACCCGCTTCATCACCCCCGGCGCCCGCTCGAATTTCAAGAATAACATCTCTTTCATCCAAAGGATCTCGGGGGATAGTTAACAGTTCAAATCTTTTTTTGAACTTTTTTAATTTTACCTGTAATTGATCTAACTCCTGTTCAGCTAAATTTATTAACTCTTGGTCTTTAAGGTCGTCCTGCGCAATCAATTCTTGGTTGTCTCTAATTTCATTTTTTGTTTTCCTAATTTGATGAATATAGTTAACAATTTCTTGCAGCTCGCTATGTCGCTGACTCAATGCTTTCAGTTTAGCCGGATTTTGAAGAATGTTGGCTTTAGCCAATTGTTGTTTAACCCGTTCAAGCTCATCTAAATAATGTTGATAATCAAAACCCATCTTTTTTAGTTAGCTACCTTAACCGCTTCGGTTTCTTCCTGGCTTAAAGGCACATCAGAACCGTTTTTTGTTATTTCTTTAATAAAAATTCGATTACCGGTTTCTGTGGTTAGAGAGGATAAAACCACACCGCGACCTTTTCCGTTTAGAAGCGCTAACGCGAAGCAATCTTTGCGTCCTTTTTCTCCAAAAGGATTATATCGAACTAAACCTACCTGACTTAGTCCTCGATATGAAATTTTATTAATTTGATTTAAAGCGTCAAACAAATCTTCAATATCTTGATCCAGTTTTTCCCCTTTTTTTGCCAAATCAATAATTGTTTTTTCCAGGTCTTTAACCTCGTTGCCTTCGCTAAAAACCTGATTAAAAAAATCTTCCAATCTTTTATTCTTAAAAAACAAAAAAACACTCATGCCAATTGCGACAATTGCTAAAACCAAACTGAAAATCAGCAAGTAAATTAAATAATTATCCATCAAATATATTTAAGTTTTTACCCCTACTTTTTCGACCTATCGGTTTTGTTTTCAAGGCTAGCACAATCATTATTGAATATCAATATTTATACTTGACGGAGCGCTAAAATTAATTAAAATATAGCAAAACCGCAATTCAATTAAAGAATTGGTAAAAAAAGTCTGGAATTATTTTTTTAGAACAAGAATTTTATCCGATTGAATAAATACGGTGGCGGGCTTTAAAGGCTGCGAAAAAGCACAAAAACTAAAGCAGCTCGCAAAACAATTAAGAAACTTTAATATACTTGTTAGGCAAAACCCTTTTTAAAAACAACCATGCTTTCTGTAGGAGTCGTCGGTTTACCCAATGTGGGCAAGTCTACGCTGTTTAAGGCGTTGACTAATAATCCTGTTGATATTAATAATTATCCTTTCTGTACTATCGATCCCAATGTGGGTATTGTTCCTGTTCCAGATCAGCGCTTGGATCAATTGGCCAAGCTTTCTCAGTCTCGACAAAAAATACCAGCTGTTATTGAATTTGTAGATATTGCCGGTTTGGTAAAAGGCGCCCATCAAGGTGAAGGTTTGGGCAATCAATTTTTAGCTCATATTCGAAGCATTGATTTAATTTGTCACGTGGTTCGTTTTTTCCCATCAACCAATATAAAACACGTCCATAATCAAATCGATCCTGGCTATGATGTGGAGGTTATTAATACCGAGCTAATTTTAGCTGACTTAAGCGTGGTGGAAAAACGTTTAGCTAAAACTCAAAAGCTGGCTAAATCCGCGGACAAACAAGCGCAAATTCAACTTACTGGTTTAGAAAAAATCAAAACCTGCCTAAATCAAAACCAATTTGCCAAAAAAACTCAACTTGATAAACAAGAAAAACTAGCGCTCAAGGACTTACAACTGCTTACGACCAAACCGGTTTTATATGTTTTCAATATTAACGATCAAGTGAATCCAAGGCAAATAAAAAGTCACCCGCTCAGTCAAAACCCATATTTAGCCCTTAATATCAAAAATCAAGAAGAGCTTTTAAATTTAAGTCAATCCGAAGCTCAAGAATTAGGTCTTAAATCCAATCTTGATTTGTTGCCTCAAAAAGCTTATTCGATTTTAAATTTAATCACTTTTTTTACCACCGGCGAAAAAGAGTCCCGAGCCTGGACTGTTAAAAAGGGCAGCGCCGCGCCTCAAGCAGCTGGCGTGATCCACAGCGACTTTGAGCGACAGTTCATTAAAGCCCAAGTAGTGGCTTTTGATGACTTTGTTCGAGCCGGTTCTTATAAAAAAGCTCGTCAAGCCGGTTTGCTTCGAATTCAAGGTAAAGACTATATTGTCCAAGATGGAGATGTTATGATTATCAATATTTAAACTCCGGATTTACCTTCAAACATTTTTTCCAAACCAATTATTTTTTAGGCTAGGCATTTAGACTTTGATTTATTCATTCGTTGCTAATACTCTTTACCACGGACTCGGCTTTTCCTTGATCAAACTTGATTTTAAGCCGATCGTTTGCTTTCAGTTGATCGGCTTTTTTAACTAATCGATTTTTTTTATAAACCAGGCTATAACCAAGTTTCAGTTGTCTTTTCGGGTCGGAGGTTTTAATCTGAAAATCAGCGTATTTGATTATTTCATGAACTTGGCTTATTTGAGTTTGAAAATTTTTTAATAACAGGTCTTGTTCCTTGCTTACTTCTTGTTTTTGGCTTGCGATAGCATATCCCAGCTTATCAAAACTTCTTAAAAAACCGTTTTTAACTTCATGAAATTTTTCTAAAACCAGACTGAAATTTTTATCTAAGCCGCTGGCATATCGGTTTAGTTGGTTTCGGGTTTGGCTAAGCCAATAATCATATTCGTTAAAAATTTCACTTTCATAATTGGTAAGCTGTTCTTGAGCTTTGCTCCAGTTTTCACTAATCTTTTTCGCCGCCGCGGTTGGAGTTGAAGACCGCCAGTCACAGATTAAGTCCGCGATAGTTACATCGCCTTCATGACCCACTCCGCAGATTACTGGAATTTTTGATTTTCTGATCTCGAGCGCCAATTTTTCGTTATTAAAGGCCTGCAAGCTTTCCCAGCTGCCTCCGCCGCGAATCAACACCAAAACATCATATTGAGCTTTAGCTTGATTAAAGGCACGTACCGCCTTTAGCAAATCAAAAACAGCGCGTTGACCTTCAACCCGAGCGTCTAAAAAATCAATCTTAAATCCAAATTGACCGATATTGCTGGTAAAATCATTTATGGCTTGGCCATGTTTAGAGGTGATAAGCGCGATTTTTTGCGGAAATTTTGGAATTTTGCTCTTGATCTTTGCTTGAAAAAGCCCTTGTTTTTCTAGTTTTGCTTTTAACTCCTCAAAGGCTTTTTTCAGCGCTCCTTCTCCTACCGGTTCAATGGATTTTATTTGTAAATTTAAATTGCCGGTTCGCTCATAAACCTCCAAAAAGCCTTGCACTAAAACCTCCAAGCCCTCTTCCAACTCGATCGAGCAAACATCCAAGACTCGCTTCCACACAAAACAATTCAAAATGCTTTCCCGGTCTTTATCTTTAATGGTAAAAAATCCATAAGTGCCTCTTATTTGAACCCGGCCGATCTCTCCTTTAATCTTAAACTCTGATTGGCCAAACTTTTGATTTATATGTTTTAAAAATTCGCTTACCGTGTAAACTTTTTTGTTTTTTACTTCAATAAAGACCTTTTTATCCACGATCGGTTTTCTGATCATGTTTTTAACCGATTTTTGATTTTTATTGTTCTTGGGTTGTTTTTTAATCCTTTCCGGTTTTTTCGTGATAATTGTCTGATTTTTTTGAGTTGATTTCTGATAAAAACCCTGAAACAACGGTAAATTTTTGGGCTTGGATTTCTTGGTCATTTTTGTTAAATTATACCTAATTTACAAATCTTTTTAACTAGTCCCAGCTTAACATTTTTTTAGCTAGCTTCAAATAGCAAGCCTTATACAGCAACCCCTATACTGTTTGACAGTAAAGTATATTGATTAACAACAAGCTTGTAATTCTTTTAAAATCTTTAATTTTAATATGAATCACCCGGAACACGAACCAAAAACAAAAGACCCGGCAGATCTTTTAGAGGCTAGAATTACATCTATTCTCGATAATTTAGGAAAACAAGGAAGTCCTGAGTTTATTAATAGAGAAGTGTTAAATATCTTTGAAAGTCAACTATTCCAGAATTTTTCCAAGGAACAACAATTAAAATTATGCAAACATTTGGGCAAGTTAGGCCCGGTGGGTGAAAAATTTTTTATTGAAAACTTGGCCGGAAAAATCTTGGGTGTTCAGGGATTGCGCGATCGCACTCAAGGGTTCAAACTTTTCCAAGAACATATCAGAGAAAATCCGGAAACCAAAGTGGTTCATAATTTTGAAGCCGGTTTGTTTTTAAATGAACAAGGGCAAATGAACTTAAATTTACTGAAATTTGCCAGAGCGCTACAAAAGCATAACCAAGTCAAAAATGTTTTACTCATGCCTTCTATAGCTGATTTAACCAGAACGGAACTCGCATCTCAAATTTTAGCCCAAGGCCTAGAGTATTGTATATTGGAAGATCTTGATCTGTATGATGAAATTGTTATTGGTTGTCAGGTGCGCGGTCACAATGAAGAAAATTTTGAAGCCTTGAAAAAAAAATTATTTAAAAAATGTACAGAGATTGCTCAATCAAGAATTCAAGAATTAGAATCAACTGAAAAACAAAGAGAATCAGAAAAAATTACTCAAGCCCTTTTCGCTAAAATTAAAATCATTCCGGTCAATGAACAATTAGTTACCGACAAACAAGGCGAGCCAATCCCGGGGCTCGGTATCGGCGCTTCGGGCAAGTCTGAAAATTTACAAACCGTTCGCCTTGCCTTACTTGAGAAATTAAAACAAGAACAGTCAAGTCAATATAAAGACATTCATATAATGGAAACCGATGATGATTACGTAATGAGCAATGTAAACTTAAATTACGCTTTTCATACCGTTTTTGGCGCTTTAAAAGGCATCAAGAACCAAGACCAATTAGAGGAAGCTCTCAATTCGATTCAACCCGCTTTAAATATTGAAGTGCCATTTGACACCATTCTTGCTTTGTGGCAAGGTTTTCATGGCAAAGCTTTGGCCCGAACCGGCGGTCATCGAGAAAAACTTAGTGAGGAAATCAGTAATCAGTTCAAGACTAAAAGAGCCGACTTTTCTCAATTATTACAAACAATGGCTGCTAAAGGACAGGAATCAGCAAACGATTTAGTAGAAATATTAGAGCAATTACAAAAAAATGGTGTTCAACTTATGCCTGAACACTTAATCCCACCGGAGCAAAATCCGGATGCTTTAACTCATGAGCAAAAATTTATAATTGCGGCTTTAAAAAAACATAAAATTAAACAACCGATAAAATTATTACAAGAAGCGGCCAAGGTTTACCTAAAAAATAGTCAGGGCCCGGGCGGTCGCGTTACTCGGCAAATAAAACAAGAATTCCATGATCCGCCTTGGAGAGAACTTTCTCTTCAGGACTTAAGCTACCCCTTATTAGGTGATAAAAGCTATTCTCTAAAAGAATTTCTAGAACATTTTCCTGCTGCCATCGGTTATCTTATGGAAACCTCAGAAGATATTGATGCTGCCATCGGTTATCTTATGGAAACCTCAGAAGATACCGATGCGGATACTGGCTATTCAGAAATGCCGGGGTTAGTTTTTGGTATTGCTGATTTTAGCGGATATATTCATTCTCATCTACCACAAAAGTCTGCTAGTATTTGGGGGAAAAAGGGCATGGCCCCTATGATTTTTCAGTTTATTCAACTTAAACAATTAGAGCTACAAGGTACTCAAGCCATTGATGAGCTTTTAAGCAAGCTTAGATTTGACCATGATTCCATGGAAGTTGAAATGAAGGTTCCAACAGGAAAGAGAGATAGACACGATCGAATCATATGGGATCATCGACCAATATATATTAAAAAAATGTATTTACCCGGACCCGATCAAGCCAAGATCCAAAAAATCGAGCCTTTTTTAGCGAAATTACTTCAATCAATAAATGAAGGGATTCATAAAGGATCAACCCTTTTGTTTTATAATCCTTTTGATTTTCAACTTGAACAAGAGACCGAACCAAAAGCCGAATTTTTGCCTCATAGGACCAGTAATCCAAGATTAATCCCGGTTGCGACCATTGACAAAAGCTTAACTCAAGTCGACCTCCAAATCAAAAAAGCTAGCAACACACCACCGGTCATGATTATAGAAAATGGCTGCAAGATAGTTTTAGAGATGCCCTTCCTTCAATCTTTCTCAGGGCTTGATCAAGAACGGATCATTAATTCAATTAACAATATGCTGCAAAGATTAATTCAACCCGAGGATGCCAAAAGGGATAGTCAGGGCCCGGTAAATAATGATGATTATCGGCCAAAGCAAACAGGTATAGACAACCGATTAATAATTTCATTACCTCCTTCCGATGATCATAGAGACCGCGCCCGTGAAATTTTAATTAAACTGCTTCAAGAATTAAATAAGGATAACCGAATTCAAATTTTGCAAGTTCCTTCAAGTGGAGCAAGTCAATCAACCGGTATTGATCCGGGTTTACTTTACAAGATTCTGTGTATTAAAATAAATAAATCATTAGACGAGGTTTAATAGCGACTGCTGCCCAAATAAATAACTCAGCTAAAATATAGTAATTTTGCGTTTTAAAATTTTGGTTAAATTACACCTTGCTACCGCAGCACTTTTTATATTTTTTACCGCTTCCGCAAGGACATGGTTGATTGCGTCCGATTTTTTGCTCTAAATCAGGCTGGTTTGCTTGTTTAGAAGTTGGTTTTTGTTTCAAATTTTCATTAGCTTGCTCTAAAAGCTGTCGGCGCTCGTTTTTGTCAGTTTGAGTTATTTGCGCGTCTTCAATCATTTGGTTTCCCTCCCGGTTTTGGTCTTTTTCGCTAAGCCCTTGGCCGTTGTTCAAGGATTCTTTGTTTGCCTGATTGGCCCCATAAGCCCGATTTTTTACTTGAATCGTTGCTTTAAAAAGGCTTTCAATCGTAGTTAAGCGAATATTTGCTAAAAGCTCCTGGTACATCTGAAAACCTTCGCGTTTATATTCAATTAAGGGATCTCTTTGTCCATAACCGCGTAACCCCACGCCTTCTCTTAAAAATTGCATGTGATCAAGATGTTCCATCCATAAATTATCAATGGTGCGCAGCATCACGATTCTTTCAAACTTTCTCAAATTTTCCGCACCCACTTGCTGTTCTTTTTGATCGTAAACCTTAAGCGCGAAATTTATCAAAGTTTCGGTTATGGTTTTTCTCTTTTCCCTTTTTTCCAAATTTTGATCCTTACGGATTTTCTCAAGTTTTTTTTCAAAATTAGCCTCCGCGTTAAATAAAGAGGCCGAATATTCGTAAATTTCTTTAAGGTTCCAAGCGCTTATTTCTTCAGAATGGGTGTGAAATTCCACCAAATTTTTAATCAATAATTTTAACATTCTTTTAACTTCCTTTTTTTCCAAAAGCCCAAGCAAGTTTTGTCTGCGTCTTGCATAGATTGCTTCTCGCTGGCGGTTAATTACATCATCGTACTCGAGCACATGTTTACGAATATCAAAATTAAAACCTTCGATTTTTTTCTGCGCTGATTCAATTGAACGACTAATCATCCGGTTTTCAATGGGCTGGTCCTCAGGCAAGCCCAAGGAATCCATTAAACCTTTAATACGATCAGAACCAAAGCGACGCATGATTTCATCTTCCAAAGAAATATAAAATTGAGAACTGCCCGGATCTCCTTGGCGGCCGGCTCGACCCCGCAGCTGATTATCGATTCGGCGGGCTTCGTGTCGCTCGGTTCCAATAATATGTAACCCGCCCAATTCCTTTACCCCGGCTCCTAACTTAATGTCAGTACCGCGACCAGCCATATTGGTAGAAATGGTGATAGCTTTTTTTTGACCCGCGTTGGCTACGATCTGAGCCTCTCTCTCGTGATTTTTAGCGTTCAGGATTTCGTAATCCATTCCAGTTTTGTCTAAATATTGCGCCAGGGATTCAGATTTTTCCACCGAAGTCGTACCTACTAAAACCGGTTGGCCCTGCTGGTGCCGATTTTTTATATCTTGAGTAATAGCGTTGAACTTACCAGCCTGGGTTTTATAAATTTTATCCGATTTGTCGTCTCTAATCATTTTTTTATGGGTGGGGATGGCTAAAATATCCAGTTTGTAAACTTTAGCAAATTCCTCAGCCGAAGTCATAGCAGTACCGGTCATGCCGGCCAGTTTTTTATAAAGCCGAAAGTAATTTTGAAAAGTAATATTGGCTAAAGTCCGACTTTCTCGTTCGATTTTTACTCCCTCCTTAGCCTCTAGCGCCTGATGCAATCCTTCTGAAAAACGCCGACCCGGCATAACTCGTCCAGTAAACTCATCCACAATCAAAACCTGATTATCCTTAACCATGTACTGTTTATCACGCTTAAAAATCACTTCCGCTTTCAAAGCTTGGTGCAAGTGGTGAACGTAGCGCATATTTTTGGGATCGTACAAATTATCCAGATTTAACATTTTTTCTACTTTTTCCACGCCTTTATCTGTCATGGTTACCGCTTGCATTTTTTCATCCACGTTAAAGTCTTTATCGGCGATTAATTTTGGAGTTATCTTACTAAAACGTTGATACAATTTGGCTGATTCTTGATCAGGAGCGGAAATAATCAGCGGTGTTCGAGCTTCATCAATCAAAATGCTGTCAACCTCGTCAATAATGGCAAAATTCAAGTAGTCTTTTTTAAATAAATTCTCTTGATCTTGATTCTCTTGGTCCTTACTTTGTTTTTTCTTAAGTTTCGCGATTCGTTTTTCATATTTAACCAAGCTTTCAACATCTCGAACTTGCGCCATTTCCTTAATGTCTAAAACCATATTGTCCCGCAAGTAATCAAAACCGAATTCATTATTAGTGCCATAGGTAATATCAGCCCGGTAAGCCTGTTTTTTACTCACTGACTTTAGATTTTCGTATTCAATACTTACTTCATCCTGATCGCTTTCCACTTCCGGAGTAAACAAATACGCGCCACCGCCGCTTTGAATACAAGCCACGCTTAAACCCAGTAAATGATAAACCGCGCCCATCCAATTCGTGTCTCTTTTAGCCAGGTAATCATTCACCGTTATCAAATGTACTCCCTTGCCGGTTAATGCGTTTAAGTAAACCGCGTGTACCGCCGCTAATGTTTTTCCTTCTCCGGTTTTCATTTCAGCGATTTGACCCTGGTGTAAAGCATAAGCTCCAATCAACTGAGTATCGTAAGCTCGCTCTCCCAGCACTCTTCGAGCCGCTTCCCGACAATAGGCGAAAGCTTCAGGCAATAATTGCTCCAAGCTCTGACCTTGGTTTAATTTTTTTTTCAATTCTTGGGTTTTGATCTTAAATTCCGAATCTTTAATTTTTTTAGTATTTTTTTCCAAATCATTAATTTGTTGTATTATCGGAGTGATTTTTTTCAACGCTTTTTCGTTTGGATCGCCAAACATTTTATTGATTTTGTCAAATAATTTCATTTTGATTTCTTGAATTAATAATTAATCTCAACAGCAAAATTAAAAATACTTCAAATTTTTTTGATAGTTTAACCTTAGCATTTCTTTTAAAAAAACCAAATCAGTGGTTGACTGGATTTTTTATTATTATTTGTTATAATGATGGACAATTATATTAAAATTTTGTTGCTAATTTTTCTTGAATTACCAAATTAAAATCATAACTCAAAGTTAAATTAATTATTTTGTAGTTCAAGGTAATTTACTTCAACAAGCATTATTCTTCTAGTTTATGATATCAAAAAAAGTCTTAAATCAAGCTTTTTAACAGCTTCAACAAGCATTATTCTTCTAGTTTATGCAAGCTAAAATCGCGATTATTACCTCCGGAGGAGGGTTTAAAAGTAGTTATACCGCCGGTTCTCTACTGGCTTTAGCTAAACATCACGGTCTAAAAAATCCTGATATTTTGATTGCCGCTTCGGGCTCGGCTGCTACCGGCGCTTATTTTACTACCGGCCAATACAATGTAATCCGACAAGCCTGGACCAATG
>WJJI01000017.1 GCA_014729795.1 Candidatus Moraniibacteriota bacterium | reverse complement strand
GATCTCTAATATTTCCACTAAGGCATTTAAATGATCTTGATGAGCATGGGTCAAAATCACCACATCTAAAAAATTATCCCCTAAAAGCATGGTTTGCTGTATTTTCGCGAGTAATTCTTCAGGTTCGCCCCCAGCGTCAATTAAAATATCAATACTTGAATTGGGCGCTTGCAGCATTATCGAATCGCCTTGGCCCACGTCAAAAGCCTTAACTTTTAAAAACCGGCCTCGAGGCTCTCTAACTGAAATAAAAGCGCCGGCCTTTAAAGTTACAATCAAAAATATTATGTTGATAATTATTAATGTTTTTTTCAGCATTATGTTTAAATTAAAATTTTATACTTCTCTACCGGGATTATTTTGAAAATTAAAAAATTTTCTTAACCTAACCGGCCAAATAACAATAACAACGATTAGGCTACCGGCTAAAACATAAACCCAAGACTTGGGGTTAATTTCTAAACTAGCCCAACTAAAACTGGCTGCTTTATTAATCAAAAAAATTAAATAGCTTCCTAAAATCTCAACCAAAAAACCTGGAATTTCCGCTAAAGTCTTGCTAAAGCCAACCAATGCCAAGCTTAGCAAGGTAAAAATAATAATGGGAAAAATCGCCCAGGCCGCCAATAAGTTTGTTATAAGCGAAATAACCGATATCAAACCAAAACTTTTAACCAATAAGGGCAAAATCGCGATTTGTACCGCTAAACTTGCTAAAATCAATTTTCCGGCCCAATGCCATAACTTGTTTAGTATAGTTAAGTTTGTTTTTCTAATTGGTTGCGATTCTTTTTTTTGTGAGATTGGGTTTGATTTTTTTAAAAGTTGAGAATAAAATTTTTCCAACCAGGGCAAGATATTGATTAAGCCAGCCACCGCTAAAAAAGATAACTCAAAGCCCAAATCATAAAAAAGATAATAAGGATTGATCAATAAAAGCAATAAGCAACTGATTAATAAAATTCGATTCAAATCAATTCGTCGGCCCGATAACTTGCCTGTAAAAATCAAAATGCTCATCAACCAAGCTCTTAGCGCTGATGCCGGCATTCCAATCATTGCCACAAAAACAAGCAATAGAATATGAGTTAATATTACTTTGGTTGCTCTGTTTATTCTAAAAATTTTCAATAATTCCCAACATATTAAAATTAAAATTCCAATATGCATGCCCGATACCGCTACTAAATGAGCCACTCCGGCAATTTGAATTTTTCGATAAAAATCTTGATTTATCCAGGTTTTATCGCCTAGTAATAAAGCTTTTACCAACCCGGCTATTTTTTTATCCGGCCAAATTTCAAATAATTTTTGCTCCCAGTATGTTTTAGCTCTGGCTAAAAATAATTTCAACTGCTGACCAACTTCTAAATTTTGAAGACGATTTTCCCCGGAAACAAGCTTTTCCATCTGGGCTTTTTTGATAATCACTCTTACTCCCCGCTTTTCCAGAAATTTTTTGTAATTAAAATCAGCGAAATTTTCCGGTTCTTCTATTGTTCCGGTAAAAGCTACCAAATCTGCGTATTGCCAATCAATAAATGCTTGATTATTAATTCGAACCAAAGCTTTACCTTTATAAGCCTTAAAATCCTTAGCCTCATCATCGAATTGGCTGCCAACATAATCAACCTTTACGTCGCTTAAATAACAACTTGTAAAATCAGGTTTGGTTTTACAGCTTTGAATTTGAGCCCAACCTTGAATTTTTTGATTTTTCAGACTGCAAAGCTCACCGCTTAAGCATGGTTTTTTTCTAACCGAGGATAGGCCAATCAATAAACTTAAAATTATCACAATCATTATAAATAACCTGCTGGCTAACATAAAAACCAAACTAAAAAAATAACTATTTATTAGCTATTTTAGTTAAAACAGGTTAAATTTTTAAGAAAAAAAAATTAAAGAAATCTAAAAAGTAAAACTTGCGCCTTTAACTCAAACCCTCCACTGCTTGTTTAAACACCTGGCCTCGTTCAAATTCATTATTAAATTGATTAAAACTGGAGCAGGCCGGGGATAATAATACCGTATCTTGGGCTTGAGCTTGTTCTTTAGCAATTTTCACCGCTTCATCCAGATCTTGAGCCTTAAAAAACCAATTTTCTTGCTTTAGTTTATCAGGATCATATTTTCTGATCGCGTTCACAATTCGATCAGTGCCACTACCCGGCACTAAGATTAACTTTTTTACCTGTTTTGTTATCAATCCAGCCAATCCGGTAAAATCCAATTTTTTATCTGTGCCTCCGGCGATTAAAATTACCTGATCAAATGCTTTGATCGCGTTAATTGTCGCCTCCGGCACCGTCGCGGTTGTATCATTTACGTAAGACACCTGATCAATTTGCTTTACCGGTTCCAATCGATGCTCAATTCCGGCAAAATTCTCAACCACTTGTTTTATCGTCTGGTTCTCCACTTTAAAAATCTTTGCCACCGCTATCGCGGCTAAAACATTTAAATGTCGATGTTCGCCAATGAGTTTCAAATTGTTAATGTTAACGATTTCTTGTTCTTTTTGATTCGGGGTTTTAAAAATAACCTTATCTTGATCCAAATAAACCGCATTTTCACAGCCAATCTTTTGACCTGAAAAAAACATTACCTTAGCCTTGGTAATCTCCGTTAGACCACGCACTTTTTCATCATCATAATTTAAAACCGCAAAATCATCTTGATTTTGAAATTCTAAAATAGTGTGTTTGGATTTATGATAAGCTTCCAGATTCTTATAACGATTTAAATGGTCAGCCATCAGATTGGTCAAAACCGCGACTTGGGCGCTGCGTTTATGACAACGCATGCCTTCCAGCTGAAAACTGGACAGTTCCAGAATCAACCAAGTGCTGGTTTTTTTCACCTGAGTTAACAGTTTTATCAAAGGCTTTTCTTGCATATTGCCGCCAATTAAAACATCCTGGCCTGCCTTTTTTAATATTTCAAATATTAGCTGGGTGGTGGTTGATTTACCTCTGGTGCCGGTAATGCCAACGAATGGATTTTGATTCAATTTAATAAACAAGCCGGCTTCTGTTTCAACCGGCACTTTATACTTTTTTGCGATTTCTAAATATTTAGAATTCCACGCCACTCCCGGGCCTTTAATCACTAAATCGGTTTTGGAAAAGTCTTCGCTTCGGTGCATACCCAAAATATACTTGACGTTTTTCAAGCCTTTTAATTTTTCCAAGGCCGGTTTTAAAGTCTCTGCTGTTTTGATATCGGTCACCATTACTTGCGCCCCTTGTTTAACCAAAAATTTTACCATCTCTACCCCGCTGCCTTGCAATCCCAAACCCATAACCGTAACTTTTTTATCTTTAAATTTCATAATAAGTATTAGGGTAATTAAACAATTGTTCTATGTGTAGATTCATCTTTTTTATGTACTGTTACAGAAGATTTCCCTGTTTTTGGATCTTCGGGCCCAACTTCAACGACCGTATAACCTTCATCAACTAATTTTTCTCTATTAGCAGCAGCTCTTGTTTGTCCGGTAGTGGCATACCAATCTTGATCATCCGGTGGTTCGCCGAGTCCTACTGTAATTCTTTTCTTATCAACATTAACGTATATAATCTCTCCTGGCCCGGCAGCTTTTTCCATTATTTTTTCTCTTTCTTCTCTTGGAGCTCGATCAAAACCTCCCGTGGGGTTCTCAAACTTGCTAGCTGGACTCATAAAAATTATAACAAATAATTAACAAAGGGTCATTCACATCCCCTGAACCGTTTCCGGTAAGTAAACGGTTTCTACCCTTTGGGTTGGGTATTTGCCCAAAAGCAAACCATACTTCCCGCTTAAAAGCTCGGGGAAAGCTTTTAACAATCGTTTCCTCAACCATTTTGGCGTCAATTTTTGCGGCAACAACCCGCCTGCCATGTAATTAAATCTGCGTTTATGCGGATAAAAACCTTGAGCTTGCCAAAAAGCTTCCAGTTCTTGCAATTTTAAAAATCGAATATGACCATATTGTGCCGCGGTTGTCCATTGACGACTACTCCAATGCACAATCCCCCGCCCTCCCAAAATCGCTAAACGACTGCGTATATCGAAATGATTTGGAGTAACTATTATTATTTTACCGGCTGGCCTTAAAACCCGATTTAACTCTTGAGCCAATCCTTGCCAGTCATAAATATGCTCTATTATATCATTAGCTAAAATAAGATCAAACTTGAATTTTTTAAATGGCAACCCGGTTTCCAAATCGGCTTTTTTAACTTTTAAGCCCCGTTTTCGCGCCTCTTTAAGCGCTTTGTGATTAACGTCAACTCCAAACACCCGCAAGCCTTTTTTCACTAAAGCGGCGCTTACCGCGCCTCTTCCGCAACCAAGATCAAGCACGGTTTTTATTTTTGTTAAATTCGGCAGTAAAGCCAAAATTTTTTTTATCCCAGACTTGGCTTGAAAAATCTGATTTTGTTCATGAAATCGGCCGGAACCCATAGTAAATACAATTTACCGTTTTAATCATCTACTCCCACTCGAACTGCTGATCAACCTCTTCTCTTTTACGTTTTAAAAACTCAACCCAAGATTCAAACAGTCGAATAATCATTTTAAAAGGCGCTTCGATAATCACATCCAACAAAAAAACAAAGATATTCACTCGGGAAAAGTTAGTGGAAAGCCATCGACCGAAACGAACAAATGGCAGCAGCATGGTATCGAAAAACAAACTAACCAAGCCTTCCTTTTCTTTAACTACCACTAAATCTCGCACGGTTTGGCGAATCATAGCGCCAAAAAAACTCACCGTTGCTAAAAAAATAATAAATATTACGCTGCTCATAATACCAAAATCAAAATAATATAATATGGATACCACTCCGCTAAAAACCATCAAGAAGACCACCAGATAAATAAAGTTCAAAATCTTTTCTGAAGTCTTGGCTCGGGATATCATGGCCACGTTAATTCGTCCGATTTCATCTTGACCGGGCTCATCGTAACAAAGTCGCGTTATCCCGTGGTAAATCGCCTCAGTATTGGCTTGTTTGGGGATTTTAGCGCTTGAAGCGATAATGCTTAAAAATATTGGCGGGAAAAGCAAATTAATTCCCAACGCCGAATAATTTAAGCCGCCTTCAAAATATTTTTCATAGGGAATTTCCAAAAGCAATGCAAACAACATCTTGGAAATAAAAATGTAAACAATTCCTCGGCGAATTCGTCGACCTAGCTTTTCTCGCACTCGATCGTATTCCTGTTGCATTTTATCCTGCACAAACCGTTGTAACAAAAACTCTTGTTTTACGATTCCGCGAATATCTCCAGGGTTATCCATGGCGATTTCATATAGAATGTGAGAGTAAAGCGTTTGTTTTTTAATAGCGTAAAATATTTTCGAGGCTAAAGCATTAGTCGCCTGATGTCGCACGCTTTTGATGATGGGCTTGGCGTTTTGGATTATTTGATCAATCTCCTGTTTGTTGGGATTATCAAACCAGCCGGGAAAATATATTTTAAAAATTTCGCTAATCACCATGGCTCGATCGGCCCGCGCTAAACTGCGGTAAATCGCCACATAGGTTTGAAGATTCTTTTGTTTTTCTGTAACATTAAAAGAAACAGTATTGATACGCGGAGCTAACAATTTAAATATGGCTTCAATAATCGCTCGTCTTTCCAGATTCGGATATAAAATCTCCTCGATTTCAAACGAAGCTATGCTAATAAAAAAACGTCGGATCTTCTTACCATAACCCAATGATACTTTTTCGTTGTAAGAACCGCCAATCACATAAGCGTATTTATTTAAAGCCTGATCAATTTTAATGAATTTCTCCTCGCTTAAGTCGCTCTTTTTCACATATCCGCCTAAAATCAACTCTCGCAAAACCATATCCGCCACCTCTTGTCTTCGACGCTCAAGAATAAACAGTCGTTTTAAAATTCTGCGACAAGCGGTTCGGCGCAACAAATGCTCTTCTCGATAATCAATCGCGATGCGAATTTTTTCATACCAAAAAGCAATTTGAGCTGATTCTTCTTGAGTTTCCGTTGATCCGGCTTGTTGTTTAATTTTTGCCTGATGTTGATTTTCCACTACCCGGATAAACTCCTCAATTGGTTTGGCAATTCTGGTTTGGTCTCTCATAAACCGGTTTAAAAAATTAACAAAACGTAAGAATTAAGCGCTTAAACTCATTTAATTTTTCTTTTTGAGCATTTTTTTCAAGTGCTTAATCAATTTTTCCAAGGGCACGATTTCTTGAGAGCCAACCTCCATATTACGCACGATTACGGTCTGATCAAGCGCTTCTTTTTGCCCAATAATCAAGGCAAATTTTGCTCCGCTTCGATCCGCGGCTTTGAGTTGCGCTTTGATGCTGTCTCGACCAAAAGATTCAGTAGTCTTAATGCTCGCGTTTAGCAAATCAACCAATAATTTAATGGATCTTTTCTTACCCATCTCCCCAAAAGCCACCAGATGAACCGGTTTTGGCTGACCGGCTGAAATTTGGATTTTCTTTTCTTTAGCGTTTTGTTTTAATTCGGTAATAAATCTTTCCACTCCTGATCCAAAACCGATACCGGAGGTGTCTTTACCGCCCAAAAGTTTTATCAAACCATCATAACGTCCGCCGCCAACCAAAGCGTATTTATTGTTGCCTTTTAAATCCCGAGCCACTATTTCAAAAACAGTTCGATTATAATAATCCAAACCTCGCACTAAAGAAGTATCAATATCATATTTCAACCCTAATTCATCCAAATAACCTAAAACCTGTTTAAAATGCCCGCTGCATTTTTCACATAAAGCATCCACTAATTTAGGTGCTTTTTTTAAGGCTTTTTTACAATTTTCCACTTTACAATCTAAAGTTCTAAGCGGATTTTTTTGGCTTCTTTTTTTACAATCCGGACATAAACTAACCTTTTCCTTTTTTAAAAAATTACCCAAGCTTTTCAAATATGGTTTGCGACACTCTAAACAACCGATACTGTTAATTAAAACCCGTGTTCTTTTGTGAATTCCGATTTTTTTCAACAATTGTTGAGCTACCAAAATAATCTGCGCGTCCATTAAAGGATCGGCTCGGCCAAAAGCTTCAAAATCTACTTGATGATGTTGGCGATAGCGACCCTGTTGCGGCCGCTCGTATCGAAACAAAGGTCCCATGGAGCAAAGCTTCACCGGCTTGGTCAACCGATTCATTCCGTTTTCAATATACGATCGAGCGATTGAAGCGGTGAATTCCGGTCTTAACGCCACATGTTCTTTGCCTCGAGTTATAAAAGAATACATTTCTTTCTCCACAATATCCGTGCCTTGACCAATAGTGCGGTCAAATAAAACCAGAGGCTCCAGAATCGGAGTGTCAATACGATCAAAACCAAAATCAGCCGCGTTTTTCTTAAAGGCTTGGCGCACTTTTTCCCAATAAATCTGATCTTGAGGTAAAATATCCCTCATTCCGCGTAAAGATTGCGGCGGGGTTCTAAATTTTCTTGTAGCCATATTTTTTATATATTATTAACTCGCTCTTTATTAAAATTTATGGTTCACGACTTGAATATTTAAACGAATTTTATTCTTGCTGTATTTTTAAATAAACCGCTTGACATAATCTTGAATTCTATAATCAAAAACTAATTATTAAATAATACCGATTTTTCCCGTAAAGATCATTCTTGATTATGTTCGCTACTAAAAACCGTAAATTTGCCAAATGGAAACGCTCGCACCCAAGCCTTGCCCACAACCAGCTTTTCCGGCAACGGCCCCCAATAACGCGAATCAGAACTGGCGCTGCGATTATCGCCCAATACAAAAAATTCGTCATCAGTAAGTTCCACCACGATCATACCGCTGGTTACGCGCCCTTCTGGCAGATATTCGCTTTCATCCAAAACCATTCCTTGAGGATGCTCCTGATTAAAAATAGTGATTCGTCCGCCCTTGATTTCCACTTTTTCATTAGGCAAACCAACCACTCTTTTAATGAAATAATCCTTTTTGTTGCCGGGATTTTTAAATACTAAAACCTCGCCGCGTTTAATCCCTTTAAACTTCCAGCCAATTTCGTTAATGATTAAATATTCGCCTTCGTGAAAATTCGGTTCCATACTGGCTCCTTTAACAATAAAGGGCTGAATTAAAAAATATTTAATTGGAATCACGATAATCAAAGCCATTAAAATTATGCCTCCCAATTCTACCAATAACGCGGTGATGGATAAGCCCGCGATCTTGTTTGAAGTTTTAAGTGGTTTATCTTGCTGTTGCATATTTTTATATTTTTTTAAATAATTATAATGAAGTTAAGCCAATTAGGGATTTAAATATAATTGTTTTATTTATAGCGTGACTGCAAATAATACTAGCACCTTCGTGACCAATTTTTACAAAAGTTTTAACAAATAAAGCAATTATTGTTATCCTTAAAAAAACCTAAATCTAACTAATATGTAATTTACACGTTTAATGAAATTTTCAGAAAAATATCTCGATTTTATAAGGCTTATTAAGTATACGTGATCGAAAACCGCCGGACTTTCTCCAAAAACTTACCAAGCGCGTAAGATATATAATGTTTTAAAAATCATGCTTATATCAAGTCTAAGTATAAGTAATTTTTTACTTAAAATCAAATTATTAACAATTTGCATATGACCTTGGGTCGAAAAATTATTATTCTGCTGATTCGTTTATTAATCGTTATCTTTGCTTTGGTTGTTCCGGTAACTGCTATGATTTTTTCTAGTTTTCTTGTGGTAAAAACATACGAGGTTTCTCAGTCAATTTCTTACGCCTCTTATTTTGATAATCTTAAATCCGAGTTTCAAAATCAAAATTATGAGCAAAAAAGCACAACCAAGCAAATATTCAGCCAAGCCCTACAAGCTGTGGGCACTGAAACACCCAGATTAAAATATGGGACAGATGAACGCGTAAATATTTTGCTTTTAGGTAAAGCCAGTCAAGATTATCCCGGCTCTAATTTAACCGATACCATTATTTTAGCCAGTTACAACCCCACCACCAATCAAAGCGCTCTGCTTTCAATTCCCAGGGATTTATACGTTAAACTACCTGATTCTGAGCAATACACTAAGCTCAACTACGTTTATCATTATGGTCAAACCCGTGACGGCAACCGCGGCGGCATCAAATACCTTAGCAAGGTCATCAAAAGAATTACCGATCAAGATGTGAATTATTTTATCTTAATTGACTTTCAAGGTTTTGAAAAATTGGTTGATGAACTGGGCGGTATTGACGTAACCGTTGAACAGCCCATTTCTGATCATCGTTATCCCGGACCAAATTTTAGTTATCAACATTTTGAGCTGGATGCCGGTCAACAACACCTGAATGGCGCTACCGCCTTAAAGTACGTACGCACGCGCCATGATCCTAATGGCGACTTCGGTCGCTCCAAAAGGCAACAGCAAGTACTAGCCGCTTTAAAGAAAAGATTTTTTTCCTTGGGTAGTATATCGCTAATGAGCAAACTTAATTCCATTCTGGCCATTGTAGAGCAAAACATCCAAACTGATATAGACTTAAGCGAATACGGTTCTTTTCTAGCCATTGCTAAAAATATCAATATAGATCAAACCGCAACCAAAGTTTTAGATAACCGCGGATCGGATCCGGTGCTCACCAGTTATTCTCCTCGAATTAACCGAACCCGCGCCTACTTCCTTAAACCCAAAGACGGCAATTATTTCCGGATTCACCAAATCGCGGCAAATATTTTTGATCTAGACAAATTAGCCAAACTAGACGCAAAACGACAAAAAGAAAACCCGAGCATCCTTATCATTAATCGCTCCGATGATCCTGAAGCTGGAATTGATTTTAAACAAGAATTGAAAAAAACATCTTTGGGTCAAATTAATCTAGACTCAAACCAATATTCGCCAAAAGCCTTGACTCAAATTTTTGATAATACCAAAGGCCTTAAACCTTATTCCTTAAATACCGTGGTTACCTCATTGAATCAAAAAGTTAAACCTTATCCTCATCCCGACCACAAAAACCATGACTTCATAATAGTTCTTGGTCAAGACTATTTGGATCAAGAGCCTGAACAAGAAATTGTTTTGCCGCAACAGGCTTTTGAACAATATTAAGAGCCAAGTTTTCAGTCCAGTTTTAAAAATATAGCCATTAGATAATCTTCAGCCAAATTTAATAAATAATTTATGGTAATTTTATCTTATTTGTGGTACTCTAACGAGTTTACCGGTTAAACTTTTAGGGGATGATTCATTTAATTAACCTAATTTCATCAGTTTTTTTATTAACTATTGCTTTAATAATAGTTAAAAAGAAAAAAAGTTCTCTCAAGCAGAAGCTTTTCTCCTTGTTTGTCTTTTCAATATTTTTATGGGTAATTTGTATATTTTTGTCAG
>WJJI01000016.1 GCA_014729795.1 Candidatus Moraniibacteriota bacterium | reverse complement strand
TGAATCAAGCGACGGATTATGCGGAAACTTTGATTATTCTGCGGGAACTTTTGAAGAGACCGCTGACGGCTGGCAGTGGAAATGTATAGAACCTGACAGTGGATTGGAAACTCAGGATTATTGTTACGCTAATAAATCATCCGCTCCGAGTCCAAGCCCCGAACCTCGTCCATGTATAGACTGTAACTCCCCGTTTTATGGCCAAACCATAGATGTTTTGGAGGAATCTACTGAAAATTTATGCGGAGACTTTAATTACTCCCAGGGTACTTTTCAGCCAACTCAAGACGGCTGGGAATGGAAATGCGTGGATCCGGATACCGGTTTGGAAACCAAAGATTATTGCTATGCCTATAAGGATTTGGATGAAATTTGTCTGGCTTTTCTTCAGACAGGTCAATGTAATAGCAGTTTAAATAATACTGTTTATTCAAACGATAATTATCAGGATTTTTATCAAACCGGACAAGATCAAGGATGGTGTGAAGAAGGCGAATTTGGCAACGATTTAACTCCGCTGGAACAGGATTTTGATCCAAACGCTCAAAGCTCGTTGACCTGGAGTTGGACCTGCGCCAATGCTTATTGTCAGGCTACTTATGCCGCTGTTCCAGCAGATTGTCCCCCTGAATATAAAGACGGCAGAAAAATCCTAACCGAAGAAGAGTTTAATAATATTGATAAATCCACGCTTTGCGATAACGGTCTTCCTCCCAAAGAGATTGTTCCTCTTCAAAGAACCACTCAGGATGAAGTTACCGCTTGGGGCTGGAATTGTTATGATAATTATTAAAATTTATTAAGATCGGATAAATCTTTTAGTATTTTTAATTATTTGATTTTTGGATACAATAGCTATAAGATTAAATTAAGAGTTAAGATTTTAATTAAATTAGTGTTAAGATCATGTTGTTGACTGTAAGAAAATAGTTTTCTATAATAATTAAAGGATTTTTTAAGATTTTCTTAAATAAATAATAAATATAAAAAATAAAGATGAATAAAAAAAATATTGTCTTAACTTTTTTGATCTCAATATTTACTCTATTGATCGCAGCAATTCCTAAAACCGGTTTGGCCGAATACCAATTAAGTGAAGGGGTTAAAATAGTTTCCACAATAAATATAAATGATGCCAGAATTGTTTCCCAAAAAGGAAATATTTTTAGAGTGGCTTTTACTTTAACCAATAGGGAAAATGTCCAGCCGGATGTAAGATATTCCTTAAATCTTTCCAAGAGCGGAGATATTTATGATTTTGTTGATAGCTATACTTATCCCGGAACCCTTAATATAGGTGAAAATGAATCAAAAACCAAACAGGTTACTTTTACGGCCCCTTCTTTTTTAAGAGGAGCTTATGATTTGTATATAGAGGTTAAAAACAAAGAAGGTCTTACTTTGGCCAGACATAAAATCGATACTTTAAATTTAAACGGCAGCGGGGATTATGTTGAAATAAACCCTCGAGATTGTGTTTTAAAAGTGGAAGGGGATGAAAACACTTACAATCTTTTACAGGGAGTTGATGTTTCCAAGCAAGAAAATTTGTTTTTACAGTGCAATGTTAAAAATAACGGAAATATTACCATGGAGGTGGTTCCTGATTTTAAAACCAATTACAGAAGTAAATTTGGGGAAAGAGTAATTACCGAAAAGCTGGAAAATCCCGTTCAAACCGTTGAGGCCAATGAGGAAAAAACCTTAAGTTTTCAGGTTCCCAAGGCTTTGGTTCCGCAATCTTATCATACCAAATTCAGTTTAAAACAAAGCGATCGTAAAATTTCCAACTCCGTTTATTTTCAGTATGTAATTACCGGAGCTAGCGCCACTATAAACAATATTCGATTAAACGGAGATTATTATTTACCCGGTGATAATTTGGAGGCTTATGTTTTGTGGAAACCCTCGGCTGATTTTTTCCCGCAGGCCAGACACGGCGGAACCCAATTGCGGGGTTTGAATATGCAGTTGTCGGTTGAAAATGAAAACGGTCTGGATTGTATTTCCGATACTTCCAAGGCTTTGGAAATTTCCAATAAGGATGAGGCTCAATTTTCCCAAGAAGTTATCGCGGAATGTAAAAATCCCTTGGTAAAAGCGCAAATAACCGATCAAAAAGGAAAGGTTCTGGCTATAAAAGAATTGACTGTTAAAAGCTCTCAGATGAAAAGACCGGGTAGCGTAATGGATCAAGGCCAACAACAGGCTTCAAAAATCAACAGAAACTTAATAGTGTTTGGCGTATTAACTTTAATTTTAGTTATTTTACTATTAATTTTCTTAATGAAAAACAAAAAAGTAAATATCGGGGCTAAAATCTTACTTGGATTTTTTCTGGCTACAGGGTTTTTTATGACAAGTTCTTTTGAACAAGCCAAAGCGGATACTTTTAATTTGAATTTAGATAATCACACCTATAGCGTAACTGTTAATTTAGATCCTTATCTTAGCTCCGAACAAAACAACCCGACCACCAATATTGATATGGGTACCGAGCTTTCTATCAGTTCAAGTCCTTTGAATCTGGATGTTTGCGGAAATTTACAGCCCAAAGATTCGAGAATTAGAGTTTATCATGACGGGGAATTAATCGGAGAAGGGGCCTTGGGAGATACTTTTGATTTCAACGCTCTTGGACCTTGCGACCAAACCCATGAAGTAAGATATGAAGTTACTATTTTTTATGAATATATCAGGGGCGACAGAACCGGGGAAACCGGGCAGACAACAATTGATGCTTATTTTTATTATAAACCAAATTGCGATGTTACTTACCAATGTATAGTTAATAAAGATACCATGGCCATAACAAGCACTAATCCGAATGCGGCTTGCGGTTCTGCAGGGTTGGCTGACAGCTTTAAAATCCTTGATCCCGACGACCAACAAGAATCGCCGGAAAAAGATGATTTTTGCAAATTTGATGAGGGCACCGGTCAAGGTAGCAGTGTAGTTGTGGTTGATCATGCGGATGTAAATGAATTAGAGGAAGAGTTTGCTAAGGCTTTCCAGGGAGAATCAGGGGCTGATGATACTTTCAGGTGGAAGTGTCAGGCTGACGCCAGTGGCCAGGCGGATCTGGTAACCTGTTATGCCAGAGTAGTCCCCGGCGGCATGATCGATATAACCAGCATTCAACCTTCTCAGGACGGTCAATGTGTGGATTTGGATCCCGCCAGCTGGCCTGCAATTCCCCAAAGTCACAGCGATTTCTGTAAACCCAACGGAACTAAGGTGGTTAATGATAATGGTAATGAAATTACCGGTGATGTATTAGTCCCGGCTCCTGATTCCGGTCAAACCGCTACCTGGAATTGCAGCGGAACCGGCAATAAGGTTAATCAGGTAACCAATTCCTGCAGCGAAAGCTACACCACCGATATCACCACAACCGAATAAAAGATTGAATTTGGATACAAAAAAAGAGAGATCCCGCAGGATCTCTCTTTTATTATTCAAGAGTTTTTCAAAAACAAAAGCTCGTATATCTTTGATTTTGCAATTCAAGATAAAGACTTTTTAGGGCATAAAGTTCCCCCGGTTTTTCAGAGATTCTTTAAAGCATAAATTGATTGGTGTTTCAAACCAATTTGGAAATGTTTACTTCAAACAATATGGAAATCTCCGGATAGGACATTTTCATATTGTTACCAGGACATTATTATGTTGTTGCGACAAAAAATTTGATTTGGCCCGTCAACTCACTTAGAAATTTAAGTGAAGCAGGCATCGATTTGTCAAATGGAAATCTGACCCAAATGGTTTTTAATTTTAAAATATTTTATTGTCCGAAATCGGAGGGCTTAGAATTAATATTATTGCAAGCAATTTCGTTATCGTCATAAAAAGCTTGACACATACAGGCTTGTTTAAAGTGATCAGGATCATTCACAGGATCCAGTTCACCTCTTACTTCGATAGTATAGGTTTTTTTAGGGATAGCCCCGTTGGTCGCCCAGATATGAAGGTTGATGTCTGGATTTTGTTTGATGTCTTTGCAAATACTACCGGTTCCGTCAAAGTTTGCGCAGGGTTCGCCATTATAATCAGGATTTTTAATTCTTCTACAAATACTGCAAAAACCTTTATATTTTTTATTTTTTATTACATTATCTCTGTGTTGATTTCTTTTTATACACCAACACATAGAGCCGGGTTCACCGGAATCTGGCAAGGTAGCTGCGGCAAAAATTCCACCTCCGATCGTCGGGCAC
>WJJI01000015.1 GCA_014729795.1 Candidatus Moraniibacteriota bacterium | reverse complement strand
GGAGGGGTTTTGTTTATCAAATAATATTTAATTTATTTCTTTAATAATTGATAAAATCTTTTATTTAAATACAATTTTTCCCTCCCTTTTTTAGTACTTTTTAATATGCCTATTTTTTCTAATTGATTTAGATATTTTCCAGCTGTTTTCTTTTGAGCAATTTTAGCTTTTACTAAAAATTTACGTTTCGTATATGGTAATTGGAATAAAATTTCTACTAATTCTTGTGAATATATAGTAGGTAATTCTTTGTTTATCCTCTCACCTGTACTATTCATTAAATTTATTATTTTATTAATCTTTTGTTCAGTATATTTTGCTGTTTCTTTTACAGCTTCTATTACAAATAATACCCACGACTCCCAATCACCTTTTTCACTTACCAATCTTAAATTTTTATAATAATTGTTCTTATTTTCAATAATATATTGGCTTAAATAAAGAATTGGTTTATCTAATAGATCATTTAAAATTAAATATAAAATATTTAAAATTCTACCTGTCCTTCCATTCCCATCATAAAAAGGATGAATCGATTCAAATTGGTAATGGATTATTGCCATTTTTATTAAAGGTTCTAAACTATCTTTTTTATCATTAATAAAATTCTCAAGATTTTTAAGTTTTTCTCTAATTACATTTTCACCTTCTGGTGGAGTATAAATCACCTTATTTGTTATAGGATTCATCAATTTAGTTCCTGATAATTTTCGAATACCACCTTTGTCTCCTTTAATAATACTAGCAATTTCTATAAAACTATTTGTATTTAAAAAGCCCTTTTTTTTAATATCGTTATATCCTTTCCATAGAGCCTTTGAATATGCTAGTACTTCTTTTACTTCAGGTGTTATTTGAAGATCATTTGACGATAAACTTTGATATAATTCATCATTGGTTGTTACAATATTTTCAATTTCAGAACTCTGTTTTGCTTCTTGAATTATTATCGAATTAATAAAAAGGTATTCATTAGGCAATCGCTTGTTTGATGCCACAAGCTTACCTAATGCCTCTCTTGCAAGAATTACTTTTTTTAATACTTCTTTAGTTTCTAAATCCTTTTTAGGTGGTAATAACGGTAAACTATTATATGGTTTATTTTTATTGAATTTCAAAGTATTTTTCTAAATTATTAATTGAATCATTATATAATAAGAGTAAAATTTGTCAATTTATGCCCCTATTATTATAATAAGCGTACCCAATGCCCTCATTAATTTTAAAATAATTCTGCCAATTTTTAATTATATCCACCAAAAAGTTCCAACCTAGGCACTTAGCGCCCACAGATTACAAACTTTCGTAAAGCGTTGGAAAAATTTTATTTATCGAAAAATATTGATATTTCAGTTAAGTTTTCATCTGTCTTTATAGTCTTTTTGACTTTATTATTATTTAAATCAATTGCTTTTTAATATAAAACTTTATGAATTATTCAAACATTAATAATTCAGGTTTAAAAATCAGAAGCAGACCGATTAAAATCATCAAAGCGCCGCCCACAAGGTGGCTCAAGCGACCATATTTTGTAGAGATTCCAGTCATCTTAAGGGTGATCATAGCTAAGGCGAAAATTATCAGATCATCCAAGATAAAAAAGACAATGTAGAGTAGTAAATATAAATAGTATTGATACCAGGGTAATTGGTTTATGGATAGAATCTGGGTATATATGGCGGGCAATCCGGCGGAGCAGATAAGTTCTATTAGATTTACGCTAAACGCTAAAACGATTAAACCGCCAAGAGCCAGGAATAATTGATTTTCTTGGGAGATTTTTTTGATTTTGTCAAATATTTTTTGGCGTTTTTCTTCATCGACCACTTGGCAGCCTTTGTCTTTGGTACGGAAAAATTGAAAAATATTATAACCGCCGCCACCTAGGGCAATGAGGCCGATAAAAAATCGAATCCAAAAAATAAAGCTTAAAAATAAAAGTATATTGAGCCAGGCGGTCATAAACAGAAAGTAAATTAGACCAGAGGCTACAATAAAAACAGCGCCTAAAAGCCAGCGTCTTTTTTTATCAGGGATGCCGATAAGGATGCTGATGAGAAATAATAAAACCCACATGGCGCAGGGATTAAAGCCATCCAGAAAGCCAAAGAAAATTGTAATTAGCGGCAAGGAATAGCCGCTTAAGTCAATCGTGCCAAAAAGCGGAATTTGAATATCTTCAAGATAAGTGTTTAATCGGTGTTTTTTTGAAGAACTTTGATTTCGGTTTTGATTATTTATAGAAGGTTCAGGGGTTGAATTTACAGCTTGTCGACTTTCCGGTTGATCTTGATCATTAAGTTGAATTAGGATTCCGCATTGCTGATATATGATTTCATCAAGTAGCTTGCCGCTGGTGTTTTGTTCATGCCAGCCTAAGAGATAGTCATTATTTATTACAGTAAAAGGAACCCCGGATCTTTTTGCCCGGAGCTTTTGGCTGAATTTTTCCATTAGTTTTGCGTTTTCGGGATTAGAGGATATTTCATAACGATTAATCCGGATCCGGGAATAGCGTGTTTCTATAAGATCCAGATATTGGCTTTGTTTTTCGCAGTGAGGACAACCTTGGGAATGAAAAAAATTGATGACACAATTTGACTGTTGAGCCTGAGCCAGAGTCGGGGTTAATAACAGAAGAAGACCGAATAAAAAAGTTTTAATTGTTAGGATCTTCATTAACGATTTTTATTTTTTTTGATAATCCTGATTAGTTTTTTTTGATCAACTTCTCCATTTAAACGTAAAAATTCTTGGCCGTTTTGGTCCAGAAAAATAAATTCGGGAATGTTATCCGTTACTTGATATTTTTCCACCATGTCCTTGTTTTCATCATAGTCGTAATATTGGGTTTTTAACCAAGGAAATTCTTTTTCAATTTTAGCCCATCTTGGTTTCATAATTAGACAGCCCGGGCACCAGACCGCACCAAATTTAAGAACTTTCATAATAATAATTTAACTTTTATTTTAAGGACAAATTTTAATAGCCTGCCCTTGAATTAAGGCGCGGGCAATTTTTTTATTGGTTTTGGCCAAAATTCTCTGGAAAGTGCTTTGAGAAATTTTCATTTTCTGAGCGCATACCGTTTGGTCAAACCCCTGGAGGTATTTTAACCTTAAGGCCTCTACTTCATCATGACTAAGTTGGATTTCCTTGAGAATTTTAAGCGGCACTCCTTGTGGTTTAAAATAACATATTTTTGGATTGAAGGCGATTTTTCTTTTTTTAAGCGGTCTCATGGAAAGGGCCCGGTTAAGCTGCTATTCTATAATGAATATATGCCCGTAATTAGAGTTTGTCAATAGCCGTTTAAATAATTTTGTGTTGGTTGATTGTGTTTTTGCGCCAGTTAAAACTTGTTTTTTACCTTCGGATTTGCCTTTTAAATTGCATTAACATTTTACATAAAACCAGTCTTAGTGCGTAAGTTTTAATAATACTTAAACAAATAAAACCGAATTGGAAAAAAAAATTTAGATTTGATAGTATAAAAAAAAATGATTTTAGTCTGCCAAACCGGTGAATTTAATCAACAAAGCGAACATTGGAAACGGGTTTAAGCCTTTGAATAATAGTAAAGATTTTGGGTAGATTTTTTTGATTGATTAAAGCATGAAAATTTATTTAAAGGCTTAACTCCTAAAAAAATAAATTATGAAAATAAACCCTCATATATTTCGCGGTTATGATATTCGCGGGGTGGTTGGAAAAGATTTGGATTTTGAAATCGTGAGGCGAATTGCTCAGGGATATGCTTATTTTTTAAGCCAGAGAAGAATAAAACAAGCGGTGGTTGGGTATGATTGCCGATTGAGCGGGCCAGAATTTTCCAAGGCCGTGATTCAGGGCTTGACAGAATCCGGGATTGAAACGGTAGATCTGGGAATGTGTTTAACGCAGATGGTTTACTTTGCTCAATATCATTATAAAGTTAATGGCGGGGTGATGATTACAGCTTCGCATAATCCGGCTGATTACAATGGTATGAAATTGGCTTGCGGATTTTCCAACACTTTGATTACAGAAGAAATTCAGGATTTGAGAAAAATGGTTGAACAAGGAAAAAAAGTTGAAAACGTTCAAAAAGCTGAAGTGATACCAAGTCAAGGTTTGATCGAAGCTTATTATCAAGATTTATTAAAGCGAGTTAGCCTTGAAAAGCAATTCAAGTTGGTGGTTGACGCTTCCAATGGCACTACAGGCAAGTTTGCGCCGGAATTTTTCCAGAAAGCCGGTCTGAAGGTTGTAGCTAATAACGTAAAGGTAGACGGTAGCTTTCCCTTAGGCACTCCGGATCCAACCGAGGAGGAAATCTTAAACAGGCTGGCTCAGGCCGTAACCGAAAATCAGGCTGATTTAGGCGTGGCTTATGATGGAGATGGAGATAGATTGGGAGTAGTGGATGAATTAGGCCGGGTGATTTGGGCTGATGTTTTAACCGCGATTTTTGCTGATGATATTCTGGATTTTTTACCTGGCGGCAAAATCGTTTATAATGTGCTTTGTTCTAAATTGGTCGATGAGGTGATCAAGAAAAAAGGAGAGCCGATTATGCATAAAACAGGCCACAGCTTTATTAAACAAAAAGTAGCTAACGAACGAGCCTTGTTTGGCGGAGAACTTTCCGGTCATTTCTTTTTCATGGATAATTATTACGGACATGATGATGCTTTTTTTGCCACCTTGCGATTACTGGAGTACCTGGGTAGAAAGAAACAAAAATTGTCTGAGATAATTGATAATTTCCCCAAGTACATATCAAGTCCGGAAATAAAGCTTGGCTGCGCTGACGATAAAAAGGTGGAATTAATTGATAACCGAATTAGAAAAAAGCTAGAAAAGGAGTTTAAACAAGAAAAAATTACTACCATTGATGGAGTTAGAGTGGATTTTGAACATAGTATGTTGGTGATTCGCTACTCTCAAAACGGGCCATACATTACAATTAAATTTGAAGCTAAAACCAAAGAACGCTATAATGAATTAAAGAAATATCTGGTTGATTTATTGGAAAAATATTCAGAAATAAAATGGGATCAAGGAGTAAACACCGAAGCATTAAATTAATAGCTTAGAATTTAATTATTATTTATTTTAATGAACAAAGACCAAACAAAAAAAACTCAAGAAAAACCTAAAACCGATGAACAAGAAATAGATGATTTAATTAATGAGTTAGAAACCCAGGAAAGGGATATTGAAATTGAGGAACAGGGATTTTTACCAAAATCCAAAGAAGTTTTTAGTTGGGAGGCGGATGAATTTACTCAATACGAACGCAGTAAAGTTTGGTATATTGCCGGAGCGATTTTTATTGTTTCGATGGTGGTTATCGCTATTGTGGTTTTTAATAATAATTTTGCCATGGCTTTGGTCTTTATTTTAATCGGAATTGTCGCTTATATTTACAGCAAAAAGAAGCCAAGACGAATTAAAGTCAGAATGTTGCATGGCGGAATTGAAGTTGATGATGTTTATTATGATTATGATGACATGGAGTATTTTTGGATTTTTTATAATAAACCGCCGCAGGATGCTTATATTAGCATAAAAAGAATCAAAAAGTATTTGCCCTTTCTGCATATTCCCATTGATGACGCAGACCCGGCAGCTATTCGTAAGGAATTACGCAAACATATCGATGAAAATAAGCACCAGGAGGATTTTGCCACGGTGGTAGAAAGGATTTTGAAGATCTAACGCCTTATTCGGCACAAATTTGAATAACAGATAACTTACACGTTTAGAGAAATTTTAGAAAAAATCTCGCGGTTTTATTATGAATACTCAATATGTTTTTCCAAAAATTCCGGCATTTTTTATAAAATTTCCCAAGCGAGTAAGTCATATAATAAAAAATCTTTGAAATAATCGTTAGCCGAACCGGTGGTTTAAATCGCCGGTTGATTTAAATCGGGAAGATCGGTTTTGAATTTACTGAAAAGATTTAATTTGCTAGGATAGGTTGCGCTTAAAAAGAGATTTTTGATTTGGTTTAAATAAATAATGTTTTTTTATGATTGATAGGCTTTTGGGTAGATTTTCTCATGATATTGGAATTGACCTAGGTACAGCCAATACCTTAGTGTATGTTCGGGGCAAAGGAATTGTTATTAACGAGCCTTCGGTAGTGGCTTTAAATACTAAAACCGGACAGATTTTGGCTATTGGTAACGAAGCGAAAAAAATGGTTGGTAAAACCCCGGCGCATATTGTGGCAAACAGACCATTATCCGATGGAGTAATTTCTGATTTTGAAGTAACCGAGCAAATGCTTAAGCATTTTATTAATAAAGTTCACAAAGGCTCTTTTACTTTAGTGCCACGCCCAAGAGTTGTGGTGGGTATTCCAAGCGGCGTAACCGAGGTGGAAAAAAGAGCGGTGCAGGAAGCGACTAAAAACGCCGGGGCTCGAGAAGCCTATTTAATAGAGGAGCCGATGGCGGCCGCTATTGGGGCAAGATTGCCGATTCAGGAAGCAAGCGGCAATATGATTGTTGATATTGGCGGAGGCACGACCGAGATTGCGGTGATTTCTTTGGGCGCAGTGGTGGTTTCTAAGAGTTTACGCGTGGCCGGAGATGAGTTAAATGAGGATATTGTTAATTATTCTCGGGAAAGATTTGGTTTGATTTTAGGTGAAAAAACCGCGGAAGACGTGAAAATTGCTATTGGCTCGGTTTTCGAGCAGCCGGAAAAATTAGTAATGACGGTTCGTGGTCGAGACCTGGTGACCGGTTTGCCAAAAGAAGTTAATATGTCGGATTATAATATTCGCGAAGCCATGGGTCGTTCGGTTAACATGTTGGTTTCAAATATTAAATCAACGATTGAGGAAACGCCGCCGGAATTAGTTTCAGAAATTATGCAGACCGGTATAATTTTAGCCGGAGGCGGGGGTTTATTACGTGGCTTGGATCAATTTGTTAAACGGCAAGCTGAGATTAAAGTCAAAGTGATTGAGGATCCTTTAACCGCAGTAGTTCGGGGTATTGGAATAGTGCTTGAAGATATCGATACTCTGAAAGATGTGTTAGTGGAAAACGATTACGATAAGGCGCCGCGTTGGTAAACAACAAACTTGACCAATTATAATTTAGGAGCTCAGGCAGGCTTTGTAAAAAAATATCAGTTTTCTATAAGGCGGATTGAGTCTATAGATGGTCAAGAATCGCGGAATATTGTGTAAATAATTGAAAAATTAAGCTATGGTTTGGAATTAAATAAAAAGATTTTGTCCCGGTAGCTCAGTTGGATAGAGCAACGGCCTTCTAAGCCGTAGGTCGCAGGTTCGAATCCTGCCCGGGACGCAAGTGAAAAACATTTTAGCTTCTCTTTTCGTGAATAAGGTAAAAAATTGTCAATTTTTTTGCGCTCAATTTAGGTTTATTATTTGCCATTGATTAATGGATCATACCCTCCCCCCAGCTCTTTACCGTCGTTGAAGCCGTCACCATCCGTGTCTGGATTGTTGGGGTCTGTGCCTAATAATTTTTCTCTGTAATCATCAATACCGTCATTATCTGTATCTTTCATTTTTTCATTTATATTTCCCGCCTCTATGTTTTCCATGTTTTCCGCTCCTATGTTCTCAAAAATTTTTGTAAAAGCATTTTTTATGCTTTTTGTGTTTTCCGGCGCCGTGATTGTTACCGGTTGGTTGTGGTTTGTTAAAAAAAGTTCAATATCACTATTGCCTATATTATTCATATCTTTATCTATAAAATCAAAAGTTACATTGATTTTATAGAAATTTAAGTCTTTTTTACCAATCCAGACTTCGGCAATAAGGCTTTCAGAGAGTTGATCTATTATTTTATCAGTCGTTTCATTAACGGCTTGAGCTCCGTTTATATTAGCGATTTGCCCAGAATCCAATTTTGCTTTAATTTTTTTTAGTAAACCCTTTAGCTCTGTTTTGTTCGGCTTTAGCTTATAATGGTAACAATTAACTTCGCCAATTTTTTCATTTTTTAATATATCGGTAACCACGAAAGGTTTTGTATCTTTTAGATGTTCTTGAAGTTCGCCATTCAGAGTTTGATTTGTTTTCATCTCCGGTTTTTCTAATTTAATCCATTGATTAGATGCAATATCCATTGAAATGAATTCCGTAATTTGGAATTTATTTATTTTAAAATAATTAACAGAATTTAACGTTTTTAAGTCGATTGAAATTGATGATGTTTTATGTTCTTGGTTAGAACCCCAACCATTGGCTTTTATTAAAATTTTATTTTTTAAGTTATCTTTGTTGCTGTTATCGGTTTTCCCCCGGAACTCAACACCGATATATTGTTCTTTTTGTAGGAAAGGGTTTGAATGTCCCATGGCTTTTATTGTAATATTCGCTTTTCCTGAATATTCATAACTTTTTAAATTTTTAGTTTTATTATACGCTTTTTGGATTATTATTTGGGGCCGAAAGAAGTTTAAATAGACATAAACTCCGGCGCCCGAGATCGAGAGCAGTATTAATAGAATGATAATTATTGTAAGCGGGGACTTACCCGCGGAAGAAGATGTTCCTTGCGAGTTTGGGAATTCAGTGGTATTTGGTGTGGGCGGTTGAGGTGGGGTGGGGATTTGTGTTTGAGGGTTTGGAGGGAAAGTTGGCGCCGGGTTTTGATTTAGAGGAGAGGGATTTTCTGGTGTTGGATTTGGATTGGGTGTAGGTTCAGGAATTGAATTTTGCGGTGGATTCTTGGGATGGATCCGATCTTGGTACGGTATTATTATCAAATGGTAAATTCATTTTTTTAATGTTAAAAATTTTTTAACAATATAACAAAAAAATGATTTGCATGCCAGGAAATATTATAAATCATGAGTATGGTTATCGAAAAAACAAAAATTTGTTATATAGAAAGGGTTTAATTTTTTCGATTGGTTATTCACGATCATTGTTGAAGTTATTATGTGCTAAAGCTTGATAAGCTTTCTCTAATTCCCGATTTAAGTTATTAAATTGTTGATCTAAGCTCGAATAATCTTTATTAAGTATATTTGGGATTTTAGGATCATATGTTTTTAATTTTTTCATTGAATCATCATTATCAATTATTTTTTTTAGTTCATTTAAAGCATTAAAGTTGTTTTGCAAAGGATCTTCGAGCGAGGCTAAAACTTCTTTCAATCTATTAACTCGTCCTTGTCGTAGTTTTTGATAAAAATTATTAATTGACTCTTGGATATTTGCATTGTTAGCTGAAATCTCAGATATTAAGGTTTGGGCTTTTTGGTAACGTTCAAGCGGTTCTTTCAGTAGTTGCAATAAATCATTTGCTTTGCTCGATAGATCTTCATTGATAAATCTATGTAAATTATCATAATATTGATCGTAATTTTTTGCTGATTCCGCAGCCCGGGGCATGTTGTGTTGTTGAAAAAAAATAGCGCCGGAGTTAAGAATTTGTTGATTATTATTAATTTCTGTTAAAATTTCCTTACATAAAAGATTATTTTTCCTTGTTAATTGATTGGCTTGAGCAAAAGCAATCTTTAAATCTTCCCGGAATAGATTATTTGCAATAAAATCTATTCTTTGGCTTAAAGCATGGTAATCTCTAACCGCATTATTATAATTGGTTGTTTCTGTTTCCAGTTCTTGGATATTGGCTTTTAAATTGTTAAATTCTTCCGTTAATTCTTTATATTTTGTTTTTGATAAAGCATTATAAGTAAAATTAAAAAAATTGGGCTTAAACTTATTGATTTCTTTTTTTAAATTCTCAACTTCTTGAAATGCGGGCAGGTTTATAATACTTGTGTTCATTTCTAGATCTTTAAAAAATTTTTTTTCTAAAGCCTTAATTTTTTTCTCAAGTTTTTTTCCCGGATCTTCTAGCCTTTCTATTTTTTCTTGTTCTAAAACTTCAATTTTTGTATTAATGTTTTTTTGTAGATCCGCGGCTTTTTTTTGCAGATCAGAAAGATGTAATGGCATATTTTCTGCTTGTTTTTTCTTCTTCTCGGGCATATAACGGTTTAAGTCATCGGGGCGGATTGTATTGATTATTGATTTCAGTTCTTCTATCATAAGAAAGACCTGGGTCATACTTGTCCTTAATGATTTTAATGATTCCCGATTTAAATCTTGTGGATTTTTTTGGGATTCAAAATTTTGGCTGATTTCAGAAATTTTATCTTCGATTTGTTTTTTTTGCTCCTCGGCTTTTTTAAGATTTTTAAGTTGAATATTGACTTTTTTACTTATTGATTCTACTCGTAACTCAATTGCTTGAATATTTTCTTTAATTTCTCCAGATTCTAATTCTTGGAGCTTTGTCTTTGCGCTTTGAGCCATTTCTGACTTACCTTGTGTTTGAAAAAAAGTTGAAGTTTCTTTAAAAATTTTGCTACTTTCTGTAATAAGATTTCTAATTTTTTGAATATCACCACTAAATATTAATGAGTCAGCCTGGCTGTACGCTGTGGTTTCATTCATTAAATTTGTGTTGATAAATATCAATAAAGCTTTTATTTTACTGTACTTCGTCAATGCGGTGTCATATTGTTTTTTCATTAATTCTGCTTCATTTTGTTCATGGTCTTTATTTGGCACTTCATTCATATTTATAATTAATTGTTTTTTTAATTAAAGATTTCTTGCCAAGCTCGATATTTTTTAATTTATTTTGATAAATTACCATAAAAAAAAGAACTATCCAAATGAAAAGAAAAACAATTAGAAAAATCCAGAAAAACTTTTTGCTTATTGCCCCGGTCTTTTACGCGATTTTTTTGGTTGTTTTAATTTTTTACTACAAGTAATTTGAGCGTAAAATTTCAAAAAATGAAAAACAAGGGATTAGCCTTAGTTTGATATGATTTTTTACGGTTTTAATATTATTTTTTTGACTAAAACCAAAACTCCACATTATATTTTGCCACCGGTTCCGTCAATTTCAATTTTTATCTCAATATTGATTAATATTATCAGAAGGACCAATCCCAGAAGGTTGATGATTTTTACAAGCATTGGATTGCTTAATTTGACTTCCTTTTATTTTTTATCGGGTTTGAGTTTTGGTCAATCAAATATTCTTATTCCCGCCGCTTGAATCAAAATTTCTGAACCGGAGTATTGTTATTAATATTATTTTTTGTTTGGTTTTTTGGTATCAATGTTGATTTTGTTTAAAAAAATTAAAAATCGAAAGATTACGGCGCTTTTTTCAATTATCAAGATTCGCTCTTATTGCCTTGTAACGCTAAAGAGCGTTTAGAGCCAAAAAAGAGAGCGCAATTATTGCAATGAATGAGCTAGTTTTTGAATAAATGACAAAAAAGAAAGTTCATGTGTTAATTTAATTTTGAAGTGCACCACTCATGTAAAATAAAGTTAATAAATTTTTAACTAAATTTTAATGAGTAAAAAATATAAGCACTTCAAGAAATCGGATAGATTGGAAATCTCCATCCTATTGAAGAAAGGTTATTC
>WJJI01000014.1 GCA_014729795.1 Candidatus Moraniibacteriota bacterium | reverse complement strand
TTTAAATTAAGAGATAATCAAAAATCATCTGATTCTTTCTTAAACAGCCATCTTATTTGTTTTGCGGCTGAAGAATCTAGAAAAAATAAAAAAGTAATTGATTATAAGGAGTATAGAAAGAGATACTATAGATAGGAGAATAATATTTATTTTTGTAATGACTATTTTTATAGGTTTAGTTTTTTTTATTTATAAAATATTTTCCATCACCCCCTTAATCTCACCCGTTTTTTCAAAAAACTCTTTGATCCCCATCTCTTTGATTAACAAAAATCCCTTGGCCGAAGTTATCTTTCTGTTATTTGATTTTAAAAAATAGTCTTTGCCAAGGCAAGTTTTGATCTTTTCCAAATTGGAAATCATGATTTGGCGGCTTAGCAGGGAAAAAGGGCCGTCGAATTTGTAGCTTGGAAAACTGGCTTTTTTTTGAGAGCCATAGGAATTAATAAAAGCGTCGTGCATTTGACTGAACTGGCCCAGGGAAACCGGATAGGCCAAATTTATTTCACTTAAATGGAAAATATCCCAAACATTGCGGTAGCCCCAAATTTTGATGTCGGTTCGGCCGGTTTTTTGAACGTATTTTTCCAAAGCCCCGCTAACGGCTTGAAGCACTTTGTAATGCGTGTCAGGGCCGCTGCCTTCCGGGTCTAAAGCTACGGTTATAATTGTAGGTTTGATCTTTTTTAACAACTCGTAAACCGGCTGCATGTCTCTTGATTCCTTAGGCTGTTCAGTGAAAATGTCGCCTTTGTAAAAGCCTAAGCGGCTGTGGATTACCTGACTTGATCTGATTCCCAAACGGTTCCAAACAATTTCCGCCTCCCATTCTCTGATAGCGCCTTTGAATTTTTGAATTTTAACCTCGTCTTTTTGGCCGGGATAAACGCTTTTTAGGTATCTGATAATTTCGTTTAGCTTGATCAGCAGGCCGTTAACGGATTTGATTTGATAAATATCCAAAAGGTTTCGAGTCATCCTTAAAGAAACCGCGGTTGCCTTGATCTTTTCGTCTTTTTTAGCAACTCCCTTGTTAAACAAGTTAAGCTCTTTATCTTTGGCGGAAAAATTGTCTTTTTTAAAAAACTTGTTTTTAAATTTTTTTTCCAAATCCAAAGCTTCAATATGATCCAAAACGGTTTTTACTTGTTTTAAAACATAAATGTTTGAAACCGAAGTAAAGCCGGAAGTCAAATAATTAAAATAGTTTTTATTGGATTCTTCCTTAATCAGGTCGCGAATTAAAGGATAATAACCCAGCATTTCATCGTCATGATGAGGGTTGGTGTGCAAAATGATCTCATTCTTGATCGATTTTTGCGATTTTTCAATGGAATTTGTGAGGCTTTTTTTAGTCTGTTTTTTTAAATCGTTTAATTTTTTATTTGATTTTTGAAGCAGAATTGCTAAAAATTTATCTTTTTTTGCCTTATTTTCCTTGATGTTTTTTATCTGAATCTTGTTTTTTAAAGAATGATCGATAATTATTTTATTTTCTTCTTTTTCGTCAAGTTTTTTCCGCTGGGATAAAGCTATTAAATTTCTTTGTTCCAATTGCTTGGCCGCTCCTTTGGTTAAATAAAAAACGCCGTTTTTTATTCTTTGCAGAATCGAAGCCGGACAGTTAATGCTCGCCTTTTCCTGAACGGCTTTTGCCACGATTTCGCTTTTGGCTTCTCCGGCGGCGATGACAATGGCGCAGACATCGGGATTATAAGCAATTGTTTCAAGTCCGATAGTGATTACCAGTCTTTTTCTGCTTACTTCAATACCGCCCAAGTCTGTTGCGGCCGCCGCCGCTGTTTCATAGTTTATGTTAGTCAGTCTGGTGTCGGAATGAAAGTCGCTGCCGGACACATTAAAAGCGATGTGGCCGTCCGGACCGATTCCGCCTAGAAAAAAACCAATTCCGCCTAAATCTCTGATTTTCTCTTCATATTGCCGGCAAAATTCATCTACAGCTTGAATTACGCTCTTTTGTCTTGTTTCAAGCTTGGTTTTAGCCTTTCGGTAGCGTAAGCTTAAATCCACTAAAAAATTTGGAAAAACATCCTCCAAAACTTCTCCTTTTTTTAAACCGGTTCTTGAAGGGTCTATTAACAAGGCTTTTTCTTTTGAAAATCCGAAGTCTTTCAAGTAATATTTGTTTACATAATAATAAAAACTGTTTTTCCATTTCGGATAAATCGGATAAAAGTCGTCGATTTGAACGAATTTCAAACGATTTATTTTGGGCTTTTTACCGCTTTTGAGGCCATGCTCAGAAAGCATTTGCTTGATTTCTTTCTTATTCCAGTTTTGAAGAATATATTTGCTCCATTTGATAAAATGCTCCGGAGTTTTTCCGGTAGGCAAGGCCACCACTCCGTCATTATTTTCCAAAACCCATTCAATGAAACGCAAAGCGGTCAGCTTTCCCATGATCGGGAAATTATCAAGCATTAAAAGTTTGGCTTTTTCGGTTGGCGGATATTGCAGTTTATAGCCGCTTTTTTTTTGATAATAATTTTCTACTTTTGAATTATTCTGTTTAATTTTAATCATGAGATATTTATTTGAAGTTTTCGATTCTTTTTTTTAAAATTATTAATCTCTGAATTTTTCTAGCACAATATCCCTCAAGGTTCTGGCTAGATGCCTAAAGTATCAAATCTTGTCTTAACAATCACACCGACCAAATTAAAGAAATATAGACAGGTTTTCCTTAAAGGGCTTTTTCACATAACCTTATAAGTTCTCTAAGTGCTTTTTTCTTTACGACGAAAAACTTTATCACCTAAATGAAATAATTCTGGGTCTGTCACAATAAAATTTAAGATTGCAGTATCTGTATGATAAAATAGTATAAGGCTTGTAAATTAAAGTCAACCAATGCCGTTGCAGATTTAAGGTTGCGTTTTGAGGAAAATACATTTGTCTAATATTCCTTTTTCATAGCTACTTAATTTAGCTCGACTGTTTCTTAATTTCATTTTACTTCCAAGCCTAAAAATTGTTCTAATCGCTGCAGTGGTAAAACAGGTGGTCAAATTCCAAAAAAAACAAGTAGATAATTTCTCTGTTTTTCACAAAAAACCTCAGCGTTGCAGAATAAGGACAAATTGTCATTTAAAGGCTAAGATGATATAAAAAGAGCAAAATAAGGGTTAAGAATTTTTTTAAATAAAATAAACAAGCCAGATGACAAAAATTATTGACGGAGCTAATCAAGCTAAAAGAATCAGAGCTGATGTAAAAAAACGCTTACTTGCTTTAAAGGCTGAAGCTAAGTTGAGTGTGATTTTGGTTGGGGAAGATCAAGCGTCCCGGGTTTACGTTGGCATGAAACAAAAAGCTTGCGATGAAGCCGGCGTAATCTCTCAGGTTATTAAGATTAACGCAAAGCAGGCGATTCAAGCTTACAAATCAGGAAATTGTTTAATTAAGCAGACTATAAGAAAATTAAACAATGATCCAAAAACAACCGGGATTTTAGTGCAACTGCCTTTGCCTGAACCGATTGAACCAGGACCGGTTCTCGATTTAATCGATCCGATTAAGGATGTTGACTGTTTGACTTCTAGAAACTTGGGACGATTCTTTAGCTCCGGCAGCGACCAAGATTTGACTCCTTGCACTCCTAAGGGCTGTTTGCGATTAATTCAAAGTTTAAAACTGGATTTAAAGGGCTTACAGGCAGTAGTGATCGGCAGAAGCAACATTGTGGGCAAACCCATGGCTCAATTATTGTTGAACCAAGATTGTACGGTTACTATTTGTCATAGCCAAACTCGAAATTTAAAAAATCATACTCAAAAAGCCGAGTTACTGGTTTCCGCTATTGGTAAACCTGGTTTTATAAAAGCGGATATGATTAAAGCCGATTCAATTTTAATTGATGTGGGAATCTCTAGAATGGGTAAAAAGCTTCAGGGAGATTTTGATTTTGACTCAGCGGCCCAAAAAGCCGGAGCTATTACGCCGGTGCCGGGTGGGGTCGGGCCAATGACCATTGCTATGTTATTGGAAAATTTATTAATTTGCTATCAGCTAGCTCATGCTCAGAAAAAAACTTGATCAAGTAAAAAAACAAATCGAAGACCACCTTGGAAATATTCTTGACCAAGAAAGCGAGAAAGCGGCTCAAATTAATCCGGCTTTTCAAAAACAATACCAGGCTTTTAGCCATTTTGTTTTAAACGGCGGCAAAAGACTTAGAGCTGCTTTAGTGATGCAAGGAGCCCAAGCAGCGCAAAGCCGGGTAAAAAGAGAAATAGTTTATGACTTAGCCGCGGCCATAGAATTGATTCACGCATTTTTGATAATCCAAGATGATGTGTTTGATCGAGACCAAACAAGAAGGGGGCGGCCAACTTTATATCGGCTTTTCGCTCAAAACCAAAGCCGATTGAGGTTAAACGCTCTGAACGCTGAAAGAATTGGCCAAGCTCAGGCTTTTATCTCGTCGGATTTGGCTTTTAATTTAAGCATTAAACTTGTAAACCAAGCTCATATAGAGGCAAACAAGAAGCAACGGATTTTGGAACAAATGAATGATTCTTTATTTCATACCCTGGCTGGCGAGTCTTTGGATCTAAACGTCAATGATCAAAACCTGACTCAAACGCAAATCCTTAATATCTACATGCTAAAAACAGCTAAATACACGTTTGAAAATCCACTTTTGATTGGCTTGGCGTTGGGACAAAGCAAGAAACAACTAGAAAGAGGGCTTGCTAATTATGCTATGAATTTAGGCGTGGCTTATCAGATCAAAGATGACTTGATTGGAATTTTTAGCTCTAAAAAAGAATTGGGTAAAGATATCGGATCAGATATTCAAGAAGGTAAACAAACTTTACTGACCAGGAAAATGTTAATCGCGTCTAAGCCGGCGGAAAAAAGAAAACTAGAGCAAATGATACAGCGAAAACAGACCCCCGATCAAAAGGAGTTGGATTTCTATAAGCAGTTGGCGCATTCGACCAAGGCGCTTCATGATTGTGAAGCAAAAAGCCAAGCATTAATAAAGCAGGCTAAGCTAGAACTTAAGGCTCTAAAACTGCCAACCAAAACCCAAGAATTTTTATTAGCTTTGGCTGATTATGTATTGAATAGAAAATACTGATAACAAAAATATTTATCTTACGGATTAACGCTAATAAAAAGATTAAAGATCTTAACAAAAATATTTATGGCTATAGAACTTTCTAGTAAAATTGGTTTTTGCTCCGGAGTGCGTCGAGCTTATCAGTTGGTCAAGAAAAACTACAAATCATATCCAAAACCGGTACAGATTTTAGGAGACTTGGTGCACAATACACATGTAATACAAGAAACAAAGAAATGGGGTATTAAAAAAATTGATAATATTGATCAAGCTTGGCAAGGAACGGTCATAATCACAGCTCATGGGGTTGACCCTAAAGTTATTCAGCGGCTTAAGGCAAAAAAAATAAAAGTTTTAAACGCGATTTGCCCAAAAGTTTCTAGGGTGATTGCCAAGGCTCGCTTTTTGGCTCTTAAGGGTCGAACGGTTTTAATATTTGGAGATAAAACTCATTCAGAGGTGCGAGCTATCAACGGCTCGATCAATAAAAAAGCTTTGGTGTTTGCTAGTGTAAAAGAACTTAGTGAGTTGGCTCAAGACATTAATAAAGAGACCCGACTGGGCCTTGTGTCGCAAACCACCCGAAATATCACTGAGTTTAAAGAAATAAAAAAATTCCTAAGACAAAACTTTTCTGATTTAAAAATTTATAATACTATTTGTTCAGCCACCTATCACAGACAAAGACAGGCCAGAGAAAAGGCGGGTCAAGCTGATCAAGTGGTGGTGATCGGCTCGCCATTCAGCGCTAATTCCAAGGAATTATATAAAATTTGTAAAAAAAACAACCCGGCTACTTATTTTATTGACAAACCAGAACAGGTGCAAGACTTAAACATCAAACCAAATCAAAAAATTTGGGTCTGTACCGGGGCTTCAATCCCGGATCCGGTTATTCATAAAGTTGTTCAGGCTTTACAAGCTAAAATAGAAAAATGATCCACTTAAATGCCTTAGCAAGAAATTAATATCTATAAATAACAAAAATGATCAATCTTTTGGCTAATTTAATAAAAGACCATCAAACTTATGAGGGAAAAAATAATCAGGTTTTTGACGCCTCGCGTCTTATTTTAAAAAACTCAAAAAAAGCTATTAGCCTTACGCATAATCAAAAACCGAGACAGGCTCGAAAAAGGTTGCGGGAAAATCAAGAATTATTGAACAAAATTATTAACATCACGCAAGAAAATCCAAGATTAAGATATGAAGGTTTTTGCAACGAAGCCTTGGAAGAGTATGTAGAAGCCGAGCTTTATTGTAATTACATTGAGAACGGCGAGCTTGAAATCCCGAGAAAACTTTTAGATTTTTTGCGGGGTAATCCGGAAATATTGATCGGCGGTTTGGCTGATTTAACCGGCGAGCTTAATCGAAGAGCGGTTCGTTTGGCGAGCTTGAAAAAGCTTGATCAATTGCAGGATTTTCACGAAATCAGCGAACAAATTATTAACGCTTTATTGGAATTAAATTTGCGCGGCTCTGACCGTCATAAATTTGATCAAGCCAAGCACAATCTGAAAAACTTGGAAAAAATGCTTTATGAATTACGTTTACGGCAAACTGATCGTGAGATTGCCGGTCTAAAATAGCTATTATTTAAATTGGGCGCTTGGTATTTTATATAAAATTTTTCTGAATGCGTAATTTATATATTAATTAAATATTCTTATGGCAATTTTTATTTTATGCGCTGCCGGTAAGGGAAGTCGCTTGGGGGCCAAAAAGCCTAAAGCTTTGATTGAATTGGCGGGTAAGCCTTTGTTTGTGCATTCATTGGCAAAATTGCCTTTAACCGGCATAAAGCAAATTATTATTTTAGTTCCGCCGAACTATAAGCAAGAGTTTAAAAGCAGCATTGAGCAACACTTGAACAAGAAAGTTCAACAAAAAATCAAGGCAATGATTGTGGGCGGGAATACTCGACAGAATTCGGTTGCAAATGCCTTGAATTATTTGCATGAGATAAAAATCCCCAACCAAGAAATTGTACTGGTTCACAACGCAGCCAATCCTTTTTTCCAAATAAAGGAACTGAAAATTTTGATTCGAGAGGTTAAGCTAGGCTATGGTTGCGCCTTAGCCCAACCATCGGTTGACACTTTGCGCGTGGTGGATCAAAATTTAACAGTGATTAAGCGATTGGATAGAGATTATATTTGGCGCACACAAACCCCTCAAGCCGCTCGTTTTGGTGAACTAAAAAAAGCTATGGAGCGAGCTCAACGACTTGGTCAGGAATTAACTGACGAGCTTGAGTTGCTAAAGTGTAATAACCAGCCAATAAAACTGGTGCCCACCGGTAGTTTAAATTTTAAAATTACTTTTGCTCGGGATTTAAAGATAGCTGAAGCTGTTTTGAATACTCAACAGTAGCGCAGCTATAAAAAGCTTTTAGAAACCGTAAGAAATATTGCTAAATAATCGAAATGGCCTTGTTAAAAAAAATTCAAAGTCCGCAAGATCTTAAAAAGCTTAAACCTCAAAAGCTCAAGCAATTAGCTAAAGAGATTCGGATTTTTTTATTAAATAACATATCTCAAACCGGGGGTCATTTGGCTTCCAACCTGGGGGTGGTGGAGCTTACTTTGGCTTTGCACCGATTTTTGGACTGTCCAAAGGATAAGTTAATTTGGGACGTAGGGCATCAATCGTACGTGCATAAAATAATTACCGGACGTAGAGAAAAATTTTCCACATTGAGACAAATTGGGGGATTGAGCGGTTTTCCTCGGCCGGAAGAAAGTATTTATGACGCTTTCGCCACCGGTCATAGCAGCACCTCTATTTCCGCGGCTATCGGAATGGCCGAGGCTTTTAAAAAACAAAAGACGATTCAGCGAGTGGTTGCGGTTATTGGAGATGGTTCCTTGACTAGCGGATTGGCTTTGGAGGCAATTAATCAAATTGGCTACTTGGGCAGCCAAGTGATTATTGTTCTCAATGATAATCGCATGTCGATTAGTCAAAATGTTGGAGCTTTGGCTCAATACACTAAAAGAATTGAAAAAACTCAAATTTATCAGAGAGTTAAAAATGATCTTAACTACCTATTGGGGTCTTGTATTGAGGAACGATCATATAGGCGATTAAAATCTTTAAAAAAAGCAATTAAAAGAGTGGGGACCCCGGGACTTTTTTTTGAAAAGCTGGGAATTAATTACCTGGGGCCGGTTGATGGTCATATTGTTACGGAAATAAGTCAAGCGTTAAAAAAAGCGGACAAACTTAAAGGACCGGTTTTGATTCACGCGCGTACCCAAAAAGGCCATGGCTATAAGCCGGCGGAAAAAAGCGCCGATCAATACCACGGGGTCTCGGCTTTTGATGTTACCAATGGCTGCTCATTGCCGAAAAACAAAAAACCGGCAACAGAAAATTATACTCAGGCCCTGAGCGATAAATTATTAAAACTGGCTAAGAAAAATCCTAAAATAATTGGAATCACAGCGGCTATGGCGACGGGTACCGGTTTGGGATATCTGGCGAATCAGAGGCCAAAGCAATTTTATGACGTAGGGATTTGCGAAAGTCACGCGGTTACTTTTGCCGCTGGTTTGGCTAAGGCCGGATTGCGACCGGTGGTGGCAATTTATTCAACTTTTTTGCAACGAGCTTATGATCAAATACTACATGATGTGTGCTTGCAAAAGCTGCCGGTGGTTTTAACGATTGATCGGGCTGGATTAGTGGGCGAAGACGGTCCTACTCATCATGGCGTTTTTGATTTAAGCTATTTATTGCCGATACCAAACTTAACCGTTTTGGCGCCGCGCAGTCCCGCAGACCTGGGTCGAATGCTGGAGTTGGCGATAACTGAAATTAACGGGCCGGTAGCCATTCGTTACCCCAAAGAAGCATTGAGACTTAATCCCAAAAATTGTCCTGAGATTTTTAAAAAAACTCCCAAAAATCCACTGGTTAAAAAATTTAAGCTGGAATTAATTCATCAAGGAAATCAGCAATTATATATAGCAGTGGGCAATCAATTGCCAAGGGTGTTGGCTTTGATCGAAAGGTTAAGAAAAAAGCGAATTTTAAAATCATTGCCTACGATAATAAATCCTAGATTCTTAAAGCCCTTGGATCCGGAAATTTTTCAGTACGCGAAAAAGGCTAAAAAAATAACCGTGGTAGAAGAAAACAGTAAAATCGGGGGTTTTGGCAGCTTTTTTTTGAACCAATTAACAGAAAGGGGGCTTAATAAAAAAGTTGAAATTCAAGCTATTGAGGATAAATTTATTGAACACGGAGAAGTTTTTAAATTGAGACAAAAATATATTAAATAAGAACTCAAATTAAAATAAATTTAAGGTAATTTAAAAGCAATCGTGAAAAAAATTTTTTTTAAAAAAATTAATGACAAAAACTTAATATTTCCGGGCTTGCTGATAGTTTTTGGTTTGGTTTCCAGGCTGGCTTTTTTAGATTATCCAGCGATTGTGGTTTTTGACGAAACCCACTTCGGTGGTTTTGTGAATTCGTATTTTATTCAAAAATCTTATTTTGACATTCATCCGCCACTGGGCAAGTTAATAATTTATTTATTCACTTATCTAGGCGGATATGGCGATTTTGTAAAGCATTTTGGCGATTTTAAATTCGCGCATGCGGATGATTACGGCGCGACTCCATACTTAATTTTTCGCTATGGACCGGCTTTGGCGGGCAGTTTAATACCGTTGATTTTTTATTATTTACTGCGGCAAATTAAACTGCGGCCCAGCCTTGCGTTTCTGGGTGGTTGTTTGTTGCTTTTGGAGAACTCTTTTGTTGTTCAAGCTCGTTTCATCCTACTTGATAGTTTTTTGGTGCTTTTTGGTCTTTTGGGTTTACTTGTCTTTCTAAATGCAAGGAATAACAATTACAGTTGGAAAAAATTATTTTTAGCCGGCATATTTTTAAGCGCCAGCGTTTCAACAAAGTGGACCGGTTTATGTTACTTAGCCATTGTTTTTTTGATTTTATTTTTTGATTATGGAACCAAAGTTCTCAAAGTAAGGTTCAAACTTAAAAAAATGTCGAGTATAGCATTAAAGACAGCGCCGATGTTGGTAGGTAGGTATTTATTGCTAATTTTTAGTTTTTTATTATTTTATATTTCTATCTTTTTTCTGCATTTTAGTCTGATGCCAGATGATCATTACGATACTGTTAATACGCCCGGAAAAGAACCGGAATTTAAAAACCAATTTTTACCGGATCAATGGGTAAAATTAAAATACGTTTATTATTTGAATAAACAAATGTTTATTTCTAATTCACGTATCAGAGCTGATCATCCTTATTCCAGCCGATCTTATACTTGGCCGATAATGCAAAAACCGGTTTTGTACTTTTCTGAACACAATGACCAGGGTCGACGCAATATAACCTTTCAGGGCAATCCGATTGTTTGGTTGGCTGGTATTTTGGGCATCTTAGGCGCGATTGTCTTTTTTCCAAAAATTAAGCAATCATTTAGCTTAAAAGGCTCTTTTTTATTAGGATATGTTTGTAGTTTTTTACCTTTTATTTTAATAAAAAGACCTTTGTTTTTATATTCATATATGAATGCTTTGACAATTTCGATTATCCTCTTTATGCTGGTTTGTGCTCACTGGCTAAATAAATTAAAGTCAAAAAAATTATTCTACACAGTTTATTTAGCGGTGTTAGTTCCTCTAATTGCTAGTTTTTTTATTTATGCAAGTTTTACTTATGGTTCAGAAATGAGCCATAAAAATTATAGGATAAAAACATTTTTCCTGAATTGGACCAAGAAATGGGTTGCAAAATAATTCAAAACTCAAATAAGCTAAACCTATATGAATCAGCGCTTCATTCAGTTAAATAAACAAAATTTTGGATATTATTTAAAAAAAAGTTTTAAAGCTAAAAACATCCGCTTGACCGTAAATCATAAAGGGGAGCTGTCGGCCACTTTGCCTTTTTTTATGAGCGTTGGCGCGCTTGAAACTTTCATGGTCAGTAAAAAAGGTTGGATTATTGATAAAATTCAACAAGCAAAACAACAAAAAGTCGGGCTGTTGCGACAGGGAAACAGAAAAGATTATTTAAAATATAAACACAGGGCTTATAATTTTGTTTTAGACCGGCTGCAATATTATAATCGGTTTTATAAATTTAGGTTTAATCGCATTTCAATTCGAAATCAACGCACTCGTTGGGGAAGCTGCTCAGGCAAACGTAACTTGAATTTTAATTATCGAATTGTTTTTTTGCCCAATAAATGCGCCGATTATTTAATTGTTCATGAATTGTGTCATTTGAAACAAATGAATCATTCGCTGAAATTTTGGCAATTGGTTGCTAAAACCATTCCTGATTATCCAATGATTAGAAAAAAATTCCGCTCATTTTAATATTAGTCTTAATCGGTTGAATCTCGCCATAGTTTTTTCCATGCCTCAGCCCAGGTATATCTTCTGGCATAACTGTTGGGCTTTTTTTCTTTTTCCGGACCGCAATTTTTTTTCTCAATTAAATCAGGGTTATTAATATTAAGTTTATGAACTTTAAGAGTGCCAAAGCTTTCATTAGCGACAGAAGAAAAAATTTTCCGTGCTTTAGGAAAAAAATCATCATCTGAATCGGCGCCTACCACGGCAAAATAATCGGCATTCCCGCATTCGGCGCTATAACGCAACCTTCTTCCATCAAAATTTTCCCGATAGATTAACTCATAAACAAAAGCCCGGTAATATTTTGGAGGTCCCCAAACATAAACAATATGATGATCGCTGTTGTTTCTAATCCAATCAATTATCTTTGTTTGTTGGATTCTGGTGAAACGAATATCTTCTTTAAGGATGGTGTCTCTTTCGAATTCAATTGGGTTAGTAGTGTGAGCGCTTGCCTGTTCTTGAAAACGTTCCAGATTGTAAAAAATATTTAAACCGAATAAAAATGCGGTTAACATTATGATACAAATTTTACTAATTAACTTGAATTGATTAGTTGAATATTTTTTAAATTTGCGAGCTTGGCTGAGGATCGTTCGACTTATAAACTTGAGTATGAGTCCTAAAAGTACAAAAGCAACAATTTGGGTGAATAACAAAAACCTTGGTGGAAATTTGTAAGCAACCGGTAAAAACCCAAGAAAAGCGGCTAGAAACAGTAAAAAAATCAAAATTAAAAAATGGAATTGTAAAATTGCTTTTCTTTGTTCATATTTATATTTGCGGTTTGATTTCCGGTTAACGATTTTTTTGACTTTTTGAAAAGACTTAAAAATATTATATAAAAACAAAGAGAACCCCAGAGTCATAAATAAGAAAGCGCCAATGCTGCCATTTAGCCTTTGACGACACTTTCTATCGCAAGAAAAATCTATGATGCCGGTTTTCTTCTCCCAAAAATCAAAGCTGATATTATCGGTTTTTTGTAAGCCGGTAATAATTAAAAAATAACCTCTGGAGTATTCCTGATAATTTCTAACTAGTTTTTCAAGCAAATCATGGTCTTGGCTTTTTTCTGATTTTTCACTGATGGCCTTAAAAAACTCTTTGGTGTTATCAGCTCCGGTTAAGTATTCATTTAGAAACAACGGGGCAAACATAAGCATAAAAATCAAAAGAGCCAAAGCGATTTGTCGCCAGGCTTTTTTAATTAACCGACCAAGCCCCTTGATGTTTTGCTTAAAAACCTGTTTGAAAGCGATCGAGATTGACTTAATTTGAAAATTTTTTAATTTGAAAAGCACCGGCAATAGATAAAAATATATTATTGCAAACATTAAAAGAAAAAATGGCACAGCTAAAAAGGCCAGAAAATGAAGCTGCATGCAAACCGCGGTTAAGAATGACAAGCTATAAAAAAGCCAAGGTTGAGTTTTTTTGTTTTTATAGGTTTGTTTTAAAATAGCTAAGATATTTAAAAGCAGAAGCGGAATAAAAAAGATGAGCATGTTGGGGTTCCAGGCAAAGCGAGCGTAAACTACGATAAAAATTGAGGCTGAAAAAATACTTGTGGTTGCCAAGCTAATAAATCTAGAGAAATAATAACGCAATAAACAATAAACAAGTAAAATGGCAGCCACGCTGAGGATTAGGTTGATGCCGTTCATCCCAGCTGGATGATTACCAAAGAGTAAAGCGCTTAGATAACCGGTGTAATAAAAAAATGGCCCCAATCTAAGCATGGTGCCGGCTGCCCTTGGCCCTAAGAGCGGCAGTTGTCCCGGACCTTGTTCGTAAGCCGAACTGATAACTATAGCGTCGCGGGCTTGATCTAGCTCAAAGTGAAGAAAATCGCTATGCCGGTAAATTCTTAAAGCAATGCCAATTAACAGTATCGAAACCAAGGTAGCTAAAAAGATTTTGCTGAGTTTGGTTTTTTGTATTTTTTTTAACATGTTTTGAATATTAAGGTGTATTCTGAATCACAACGTCTTGAGTGACCTGATTGTTGTATAAAGTTGTTTGGCCGGTCGAGGTTTTTAAAACAACTTCCAGCCAGGGCGGTTTCAAGCCTGGTTGTTTTTGAAAATAAAGCTGATAATTTTCAACAAGACCTGAATTAATTAGGTAGGTAAATTCATACTCTTTGCCAGAACCTAACTCAATATAGGTCATGTTACCAAAAGTTTTCTTATCCGCTTCCGAATCTATCACGGCGCGATCTTGCGGGTCGGTGGCCGGTTTAATTAAGCCTTGAGCAAAGCCTTGAGTGGTAATTAAACGCGAGTCCTGTTGGGTATAGATCCTTAAAAAGCTTTGATAATCACCGGTCATGAAGTCTTTTTCTTGACAAGTATGGTTGTAATTTATTTTTAAGTTAGCAATGGGTTGTGGCCGGGTATAATCCACGATGTAGCTCAGTCTTCTTTCCATGCAACGATCAGTTTTGAGCGCGCCTAAATTAGCCTCGACTATGGCTAGGTAATCCGTGTCTTCAGCTTTAACTAACTGACCGGCCCAATTATGTTTTTCAACATAATTTTGCATTCGATTGTCTAAAAAATAAAATTGGATAACCTTTTTATCCATTAATTCCTGAATTTTACTGATCATAAATAATTGATCCAGCTTGTTCATGGCTTGGACTTTGTTAATTATGGCGCTTAGTAACGGTTCCATAATGCTTTTACGCTCATCTTTGCTAGCGCCACGATCCTTATAGCCAACCTCTACCTCATACTCAAGTTTTTCCAAAGCATTTTCCTTGGTAAATTCACCAGAAACTTGATCAATGGTTACGGGTCCGGTTAATTCCAGTATGAATGGCAGAATTTCCGTGGTTAGACCAATAACCCCATCAATTGGCTTGGCCCGGTCAGTGGTTTTATAAAGCTCAATAAATTGCCGGGCATTACTGGAAAAATCTAGGTGCCAATTACAATCTTTAATGCCAAGCCGATCCACTTTTAAGTAAGTTTCAACCACATAAGGAGGAACCGGCTTTTTTTGCACCATTCGATCAAAAACAGCCGTGTTGTGCACGGTTTTCTCTTGAATTTGTTGATCGGCTACTTTTATTTCAGCAAATGATCCGATAAAACCCCCTCCTGGACGCAACTCCATGGAATTTTGAAACAGCACTAAATATTGCTTTTCTGCTTTGGAGCCTAAAAGTTCTTGACCAAAAGAAATAATGTTTAAGTCTTGTTGGGTTGATTCTTGATCCGGTTGTTGAATATGCTCGGGGTCGTTAATAACCTGTTGATTGTCGTTTTTATTACTGTTAAAAAATGAATCCAAAAAACTTAATGCTTGATCTCGAAAATAATAATTAACAACAGATAAAACGGTCATTAAAGTCACCAAGAAAATGCCTAGCTTAACGCTATTTTTTAAAACCATTTTTTCCATAAATGCTTGTTTATTCTAAGTAAAGACTGTGGATATTATAAGGGCTTATTATAATCTACGCAATGAGTTGAAAGAATTGCTAGCCATGAATTAAACGATTGAGTCGAGCTTTTATTTCTTCTTCGTCAGCTTCGCTAGGCTCCCGAGATTTAAAAGATTGGTTGGAATCAGAAGTAGCGATTGGCTCTTGGTTGGGTTTTTGATTAACCGAGGGGTAATCATTTGAACTGGTTGTTTTATAAGGTTGATTCAGCGGGGTTAACCGGCCTTTTTGCGCCATTTGTTGAGCGGCTCGCTGCTTGCTTTGTTTAAAACTTTTAACATAGCCGGCATTGATTTGATCGGCTTCTTGTTGAAATCGCTGTCTGTAATTTTGGGATGAAGGCATTGATGATTTGAAACCAGAATTTTGAAGGTTTTGGGCAGGAGGTTGGGAGATTGGAGTTTGTTGTTTTTTTACTGCCTGGGCTTGGGTTGGATGACTCTGATAGCCACGAGAGTCAGCAACGGGATAAGCATTAAGCCGCTCTTTGGGTAAATTTAAATTTTTGTCCAAACGTTGAGCTGAATTTATGCTCATTGTTTGAGTATTGATAATTTTTTCTAAACCGGGGCCAAATAAAAGAAAAATTACCAATCCAAGCGCCGCGCCTAAAATACCGCCCATTGAGGTGGGCTCGATTAAATTTAAATAATCAAAAGCCTTGCCTTGTTCCGGCTGTTGGATAATTTTTAGTTCAATTTTTTCCGGGTCGGTAAACTCGGTTAAAATGTGTTTGAGGTTAAAGGCAATTTCTCCAGCAATCCATAGGGCTCTTTCCGGTTGATTATCGCTTGCCACCACTTTTATAGTTTTTTGTTGAGAATTGGGAATTACAAAAATTGCTTGACGCCATTGTTTTTGGTTGATGTTGTTTAAATCGAATTTAGGATTTTCTTGATTATTTTTTTCAACCGCCTGAATAAAATAATCGCTTTTTATTAAAGGTTGACTAATGTTGAGCGCTCTTTCTATAATTTGTTGGTTTAAAGCCGCGTCTTTGTCCCAATTTTTCTGGACTACCATGGCGGTAAAGTCGGATTGGTACTTGGGAGAACGAACTGAGGCAATAGTAAAGGCAACGCCAGCGCCAAAAATGCCGGCAAGAATCATATATTTTAATATTTTGATAATAATAAGCATAATATTAGAGTTCTAGCCAAATTAGAGTTTATTCAGCAAAGCTAGTTATTAAAACATAATTAATTTTTTAGTTCAAGACTGCTTATAAACCAAAAAAGTTACCCGGAGAGAGGAAATACTTAGCTTGGGAGCGGCTGGATATCAATTTAAGAATTATGGAATTGATCAATGGCTATTAAAAAAATTTTACTGGTTCTTATTTATCTTAAGATTTACGAACTTAGGAAAATCTAAGACGATATGTAAGGTTTTTATAGGGCTTATTTAAAATACGTGGTCAAAAAAAACCTTATTATTGTAACTAAAAATCCACTAGATTCGTAAATTCTTGATATTGTTGAATAATTACAGATTTTTTGTTTTAATGCTTATATCAATGGCTTTGCTAATAATTCTTTTTTTGAGCTATTAAATGTAATTGGTTTAAATACTTATACGCTTTGGGTAGGCGTTATTCTTTTATTATAAAGATAGTAAGTCTATTGCTTGAGTATCAAGGTGAAATAATTTATTACAATGAAAAAAAATGGCCTTATTTGGTAAAATTATAATATCTAAAGCCCGATTAAAAAATATTGGCGGTATTGTTATATTAGAAAAAAAAGCATGGGGACAAGAAGGAGCAGATAGGAAAAAAATAGCGGCAAGAATTCAAGCTTTCCCTGAGGGTAATATTATAGCTACATATAAAAAAGAAGTTGTTGGTTATGTTTCATTCGAATATGTAGATGAAATTAAAAAAAACAATAGTTTTAGCTGGTCTAACATAACAGATAATGGCATGGCAACAAAGAGTCATAAAAAAAATGGAGATTTTATTTACGGTATAAACCTATCTATTTTACCATCAAAGAGATTTTTAAATATTGGATCTTTATTGATGCTAGAAGGATTAAAAAATATGATTATAAACAATAAAAAGGGAGCGTATATCGGCTCTAGAATACCGGATTATAATGAATATAAGAAAAAAAACCCCAAAATCAGGGTAGATCAATACATAAAATTAAAAAGAAAGGATGGAAAGTTTTATGATAGAGGGTTAAGGCTTTACCAATCTCAGGGTCTTCAGCCGATTAAGGCTCTTGCTAATTACTTTCCTGATTTGGATAGCAGGAATTATGGAGTATTGGTTTTTAAAAAAAATATTTTTTATAATTGGCCATTTAGGACCCTCATAGCTAACTTTATTGTAAATCTAGAGAAGATTTATCTGAAATTTCATTAACTTTATGGACAGCTTAGATAAATTATTTTTCTTTATAGGTCAAAAGTATTCCGTGATAAAAAAGAAACCGGTTGTCTCTTGGACTTTATTACTGCCCGCGGCAGGCTGCGAGTACTGGAAGAAAACAGGTGGATGTAGTATGTGCGGTTTTAATGATTACATTAAAAAATTTAACTTTGGCGGTATAATGTACCCTGATTGGTTTTTTAAATTTTTGTATAAATATGCTTTAAAAAGAATAAAAAGATATAAGCCTAGTGAATTAATAATTTATCATGGTGGCAGTTTTTTAAATGACAATGAAATACCAAAACGATTCCAGACATATATCTACAATGAGGTTAGAAAAAATGATTTTTTAGATACTCTAACCATTGAAACAAGGTGTGAATATATTAACGAAAAAAAAATCAGAACAGCAAAAAAAAACTTGGGAAAGAAAGAATTAAAAATAGCGTTAGGATTTGAAAGTCAAGATAATTATATTAGGAATAAGTTACTAAGAAAAGGAATATCTAAAAAACAATTTGAAAGCTCTGTAAAATTATTAAAGAGCCAAGGAGTTAAAGTTTCAGTATATGTTTTTTTAAAACCAGTGGGTTTAAATGAAAAAGAGGCCTATATTGAGACTATAAAAAGTATAGAGTATTTAAACTCATTAAAAGTTGATGAAATAAACCTATCTTGTGCTTTTGTTCAAAAAAACACTAAAATGTACACAGAATATATCGAGGGAAACTATAAACCGCCTTTTTTATGGACAATAATAAAAATCATTGAAGAGGCCCAGAAACATAATTGGCCATTGTTGTTGGGTGAATTTACAGACAATCCCAAACCTATTGACATTCCAAAAAATTGCGAGAAGTGTTCAGAAGATATTTATAAAATTTTAAAGACCTATAGAAGAACCGGGGTTTTAAAAAAAACATATAAATGTGCCTGTTATAATGATTATAAAAAAACATCAATAAAATAAAAAACTAATTTCGGATCCGAAACGAAATATTAAATCATTTTTTTATGAACAAATTATTGAATTTGATTCCTCTTGTTATAATAAATTTTGTGATTTTTTATTTGGGCTACAAATCATACAAAAATAAAAAAAACTTGACCAATATCTTGTTTTTTATTTTTTCGTTGGTTTTAATAACTTGGTATTCCTTCAATTACTTACAGACTTTATTCACTGATATAAATTTAATAAAAATTTTTCTCAGATTAGATTTTTTCTTAGCTCCATTGCTTAGCTATTTCGCTTTTATATTCTTGCTAAATTTCCCTGTGCCTATTAAAAAAAGCTTGCTTACTTATATTTTTTTTATTATTCCCGCTTTGATTATGAGCTCGCTTTCTATAAATGGAAAAATTATTAATAATATCTATTTTCTAAACGAAAAGCTAAGATTTGAACTAGGCAGCTATGCTTTGCTTTATTATTTCCTAATAATAATTTATTTGTTAGTCGGCTTTATCTCTCTTTTATATAAATACCGTAAAGAGAAAGGCATAAAAAAACTCCAAATAAAATATATTTTTTTAGGATTCTTTTTAAGCGCAGTAATTATTGTAATATTTAATTTTTTTCTTCAAAATCATGTTTCTAAAGAATTTTTTAGATTAAATGGAATTGGATTGTTAATATTAATATTGTTTATTTATTACTCTATAGTAAGATATAGACTTTTCGGTATAAGGTTTATATTCCATAAGTTTCATGGAATTATGCTTATTTCTATAATGATTTTTATATTTTTCTACTGTTTTATATATTTAACAAAAAAATTTACCGGGGATTTATACACTATTGAATCTTATGTATTAAGTTTTTTATTAATATTAATATTCAGTTCGATTATTTTGCCCGCAATAAAATGGATACAAAAATTTGGAGATTGGATTTTTTTTAAAGGATTAAATCCACAAAAAGTTAACAAAGACGTGGCACTAAGATTAAATAAAGCCGTGACTCTACAGGAAATTTTATTTGTTATTAGGGATTCTTTTAAAAAAATATTACATTTAGAGGAAATATACATTGAAATATTTGATGAAAATAAAGTCATAAAGAAAAAAATATGTGATTCGAGAAAATGTTTTATGGTTGGTAAATTAAAGAATGGGTTTAAAAAAGAGCTACAAAAATTAATAAATAATGAAAATAGAATTTTGTCAAAAAGAGAGATTGATGTTTCATTTTTGCCTAAACCTTATAAAAACAAGGCTATAGAGTTATTAGTGCCCTTATTTGCTAACAAGAGAACAATTGGATTAATGTTCTTGGGCGGAAAAAGGGATAAAAGTAGTTTTAATAAAGAAGATATTGATTTTTTAGAATTTATTAGACTCCAAATTTCTACAGCAATCCATAATGCCTTATTGTATAAAAAAATTAATAATTTTAATCAAGAATTAAAGAAAAAAGTCAATATCCAGACTAAAGAACTTCAGGAACAGAACAAGAGAGTTAAAAAGCAAGCTACAGAATTAAAGAAAAAAAATATTAATTTAAAGAAATTGCTTAAAATGAGAGGAGAGTTTTTGAACATAGCTTCTCACCAACTAAGAACTCCGGTAACAGTAATTAGAGGTATGGCTGATATTTTATCTAGAAAAAGATCGCTAAGCAATCAAGAAAAAAAATTAATAAATGGAATTCTTGCTAAATCACAAAAGCTTACAAAAATAATTCACGATATTTTAAACGCCTCTGAGATGGATACTTCAAAATTTAACTTCAAAAAAAGCAACGTAAACTTAAATAAACTATTAAAAAATATATATGAAAATAAAAAAAATCAAATAAGCTTAAAAGGCCTTAAATTTAAATTAGAGCTCCCAAAAAGAAACATTCACATACAGACAAACCCCATATACTTAGAACAAGCTATATTAAATCTAGTTAATAACTCTATCCAATACACAAAAAAGGGGTATATAAAAATAAAACTAGAGGAAAAAGATAATAAAATTTTAATAAAAATCCAAGACACAGGTATTGGTATTCCAAAAAAAGATATACCCAGGCTTTTTGATAAATTTATAAGAGCCAAAAATGCGGTCAATGCTTACACCGACGGTTCCGGACTTGGGTTGTTTATAGCAAAAAAAATAATTGATGCCCATTTTGGCGCCTCGATTTATATTGAAAGTACTGAGCTTGATAAAGGGACAACAATAACAATAAGTTTTAAAAAATAAAAAATTAAAGCTTGAAACTCTAACTCATTCTGTTAATTTAATAGGAGGGTTTTATGATGCCGGGAAAATAATCGCTAAAAGTTTCCAAATGAAATACTATCTTGCCACTCCAATTTACTACGTGAATGCCGAACCGCATATTGGTCATACCTACACAACTCTTTTAGCCGATGTAATCGCTAGATATAAAAGACTTGAAGGTCGGGATGTTTATTTTTTAACCGGCACCGATGAGCATGGAACCAAGATCGCTCGGAAAGCAAAAGAAAATCAAAAACAACCTCAAGAATTTTGCGATCAAATTACTCAGAAGTTTAAGAAAACTTGGCAAAATTATAATTTCGGCCATGACCAATTCATCCGCACTACCAGCTCTAAGCACATTAGCGGGGCGCAAAAATTGTTTAGTGCATTAAAGGACAAAGGGGATCTTTATCAAAAAGAATATCAAGGGCTTTACTGCACCGGATGTGAAAGTTTTAAAACCGAAAAAGAACTAGATCAAAAGGGTTTGTGTCCGGATCATAAAAAAAAGCCAGGATTGGTTAAGGAAAAAAATTATTTTTTTAAACTGTCCAAATATTTAAAACCACTTAAACAAGCAATTGAAAAAGATCAACTCATTATTCAGCCGGTTGAAAGAAAAAATGAGGTTTTGGGCTTGTTTGAACAAGGGATTAATGACTTCTCGGTTTCGCGCTCCAGTCAAAACGTTAATTGGGGAATTGACGTGCCTTTTGACAAAAAGCAAAAAATATATGTTTGGGTTGAGGCATTGATGAATTACATTACCGCTCTTGATTATGGAAAAGCCGGGGCTGAGGCCAATTTGTTTAAAAAATATTGGCCAGTGGATGTTCATTTTATGGCAAAAGAGATTATTAAATTTCATGCTATTTTTTTTCCGGCTATTTTAATGTCTTTGAGAATGAAAGTTTGTAAAAAAATTTTCGTTCACGGATATTTTACTATCAATGGTGAGAAGATGAGCAAAAGTTTAGGCAATGTGATCGAACCCAATAGTTTGATAAAAACCTGGGGAGTTGATCCGGCTCGATATTTGCTTTTATCTCAATTTGCCTCAGACAGCGACGGGGATATAAGTTTAAAAAAACTTAAACAGGATTATGATCACAAATTAGCTGATAATTTAGGCAATTTATTGCAACGAACCTTGGTGATGATTAACAAGAATGGTTTTGACTTTAAGCTAAAGCAAGTTAATCCGTTCAAAAAACCTCAAGCTTATGATTTTCGCGATTTTGATTTGCCTTTATTTTTAAAGCTACTTGATAATATTCAAGTTTATCAAGCCATTAAACAGCTGGATGGCTTTATTAGTAAGAGTAATCAATATTTGGAAATTAATAAGCCATGGGAATTGGCCAACAAGAATCCGGCTAAATGTCGAGAGATTTTAAAGCAAATTTTTGATCGTTTAACTTTAATTGCTCGCTTGTTTGAACCGGTCATGCCGCAAATTTCCGCGAAAATGATAAAACAGCTCGAGAATAAGCAGCCTCAAGTTATTTTTAAAAAAATTTAAGCATTGCTTATGCCCAATCAGTCGAACAAAAATCCTTACCTAATCGACTCTCACGCCCATTTAAGTTTTCAAGCTTATGGCTCAAATCGTCGAGAGGTAATAGATGAAGCGCTGGAACAAAAAATTTGGTTTATTGGTATTGGTTCGAATTTTCAAACAAGTCGACAAGCGGTAGAGCTGGCTCAAGATTATTCTTTGGGGGTTTACGCTTCAATAGGAGTACATCCGATTCATGTATACAATGAAGACTTTGATCGGGATTGTCTGCTTGATTTAGCTCGAAATAACGAAAAAGTTGTGGCGATTGGGGAAACCGGCTTGGATTATTATCATATTTTTAACCATGCCGGTAAGTTGAAGCAATCTAATTTAAAACCCGAGGTAATTAAAGGCAAACAGAAGCAAGTTTTTAGTAATCATCTAGATTTAGCAAGATTGTTGAATTTGCCTTTAATTTTACATTGTCGTAGCCACCTTGATAATGATGCTCATCAAGATTTGCTGGAAATGCTGACTCAATACAAAGCTCGATACAATGATTTTGACTTAAGAGGAGTTATTCATTGCTATACCGGCGGTATAGCAATTGCTAAACGCTATTTGGAGCTGGGGTTTTACCTTGGGTTTACGGGAATAATCACCTATTCACAAAGCTATGATAAGCTGCTAAAATTTTTACCCATGGAACGTATCTTAATTGAAACGGATTCGCCCTTCCTGACACCTGAGCCTTATCGAGATGAAACCAATCAACCTAATTACGTTGAGTTAGTGGCTGAAAAAGTAGCTCAGGTTAAAGCATTAAAGTTAGATCAAGTAGCTCAAGAAACGGTTCGAACAACAATTAAGCTTTTTGATTTAAACTAATGATAAAAATTTACTTAATCACTAAAAGAATATTATGAATAATCGTTTTTTGCAGGTAGCTTTAATTCTTGGGGTTATTGTTATTGTTTTAACAGGCCTTTATTATATTAAAAAAAGCAAGACACAAGCTGTTACTTTGGATGATAATAGTTATTATTTGTTTGTAGGAGAAGGCTGTGATCATTGTCAAAAGGTGGAAGAGCACATCCTAGAGCATAAACTGCGGGAAAAATTGGCAATTCAGATTATGGAGGTATTCAAAAAAACGGAAAACCAAAATTTTTACTTTCTGGCTTTTGATAAATGTGGCAAGGATGAACCTAAAACCGTTTCGGTGCCGGTTTTGTATCATAATGGTAAATGCCTGACCGGTGACCAAGATATCATTCAAGAATTAGGAGAATAAATTTTATATTTTAAGCCGCGGTGGTGGAACTGGCAGACACGCCAGCCTTAGGAGCTGGTGGGATTTTCCCGTGTGGGTTCGACTCCCACCCGCGGCACCAGTGAAAATCCGCTAACAAAATGAAGGGTGGTGCTTAAAGCTTTAAAACAACCATCAACATGGCCCAATCAATAAAACAAAAGAATATTAAGCGGTTTAATGGAGACAAAAAGGTAAGTTTATCCATCTTGGGCCATCATGAAAGGCGCTTGATTGAATTTCTAATACCTAAAATCCCTAAAAAATTAGAGTCGTACCATTTAACTTTGTTGACTTTGCTTTGGAGCGCGTTGGTGATTCTTTTTAGTTTTTTTTCGCGAAAAAATTTGGATTGGTTATGGGGGGTTTCTTTGATGATTGTGTTTCAGTATTTTTCCGATTCTCTGGACGGAGCTTTGGGTAAATATCGAAAAATGGGGCTAGCAAAATGGGGTCACTACATGGATCACTTTTTGGACTATGTTTTTATCTGTAGTGTCTTGATTGGTTATTCTTTTATTACTCCCAGAAATTTTGATTTTTACCTTTTTTGCATCTTGGCTATTTTTGGCGGCTACATGGTTAATTCATATTTGTCATTTTCTATTACCAATCAATTTAGAATTACTTATTTTAAAGTCGGTCCAACCGAAATCAGGATTTTGCTTATTATAATCAATACTTTGTTGATAATTTTTGGTAAAACCTATTTGGGCGGTGCTTTGCCGTTTGTGCTAATCGCTTCTTTAGCCGGTTTGATAGTTGTGGTTTGGCGAACTCAACGTAAAATTTGGCAAATGCGGGAAAAAGAATAATTAAAGAGTCAAATAATTTTGAATATGAACAAAGAAAAACGGATTGGGATCCCCAGAGCATTGCTTTATTATAAATATAATGTTTTATGGCATACTTTTTTTAAGGAGTTGGGTTTTAAAATTGTTACCAGCCCGGCCACTAATAAAAAAATTTTGCAGCAGGGAGCAAGCCTCGCTGTTGACGAAAGTTGTCTGCCGGTAAAAATTTTCTTAGGCCATGTTGATTACTTAAAAAACAAGGCTGATTATATTTTTATTCCAAGAATTGCCTCTTTTAAAAAAAACGAAGAATTGTGCTGTAAATTTCAAGGTTTATATGACATAACAGTTAATACTTTTCCCGATTTGAATATTCTGCACTATAATGTTGATGTTAATGAATTCAGACGAGAATCCTTGGAGTTTTTACGTATGGGCTTAACTGTTTGTAAAAATCCAATTAAAATATTTAGAGCTTACCGAAAAGGAAAGTTTAAACAAAAACATCTCCAAAAGAAAAAAATTCGGCGCCAAGCCAGACTGTTGAAGAATAAAAAATTAAAGAAAATTCTAATAGTAGCTCACCCCTATATTTTATTTGATGGTTTTACAGGCAAAACAATTTTAGACTACCTGAAATCACAAAATATTGCTATTATTGATGCTGATATTGCTCAAAAAAAATTGGTTAAGAAGCTATCGCAAAAAATATCTCAAGATTTATATTGGACTTATAATAAAGAACTGGTTGGTGCCATTGATTTATATAAAAACAAGGTTGATGGGATAATCTATGTTTCGGCTTTTCCATGCGGGCCCGACTCTTTGGTGGTTGAAATTTGCCAGAAAAAGATTAAAAACATACCATCCATTAATATAATTATTGATGAACTCCAGGGAGAGGCGGGTTTAATTACAAGACTTGAAAGCTTTATTGATATCCTTGAATATCAGCAAAAATCAGCCAAGAATTATAAGTCTTAACGATTCCTCAATTAATGAAACGTAAAAAAACCAAGCAATACAGGCTTTCTTTTCCGCATATGGGTAATTACCACATTACTTTTAAGACTTTTTTTAAAGCGCTTGATTTGGAAATTGTTATTCCGCCGCCAATATCCAAGCAAACTATTGAATTAGGATCTAGGTACAGTCCCGAAAGTGTTTGTGTGCCTTTTAAGTATAATTTAGGCAACTATATTCAAGCTTTGGATCGGGGCGCTAACCTACTACTACAAGCCGGTGGAGGTTGTCGATATGGGTATTACGGGGAGGCGCAAAAACACATTTTAGAAAACCTTGGCTATGATTTTGAATTTTTTAAATTACGTAATAAACGCAATCCAATAAACATTATCGGGGATATTCACAAAATCAATCCAAAAATACCGTTTTATAGAGTTTTAAAGGCCTTTTTATTGGCTTATTTTAAGGGTCGTTGCATTGAAAAAGCTGAAGATTTTTTACGCAAAAATATCGGTTTTGAGAAAAAAAAGGGACAACTGGAAAAACAATTTAAATTTTTTTTGAGTAAATTAGATCAGGCTGAAACCTTTACTCAAGCCCGGCAACTTACTAAAAAATATTTACGAATTTTTGAAAATATACCGATTCTGAAACCGAAAAATTTGCTCAGAGTCGGCGTGGTCGGAGAATTTTACGTAGTGTTAGAGCCTTTTTCAAATTATAATATTGAAAAATTTTTGGCTTCAAAGGGAGTAGAGGTGCACCGATTTATTACCCTAACCGGCCTACTGAACCATTCAATTTTTAACGGCATTATTCCTAATCATGAAGTCAACCAATATTTACGTCACGCTAAACCTTTTTTGAAATATCATATTGGCGGACATGGTACCGATAGCGTTGGCAAGGCAAACGAACTGGCGAAAAAAGGTTTTGATGGAGCGATCCACATTAAACCATTTGGTTGCATCCCCGAGGTTAACGCTATGCCGGCTTTACAAAACATTTCCAAAAAATACAATTTTCCGATTATTTATTTATCTTTTGACGCCCAAACATCAGACACAGGAATGCAAACCAGATTAGAAGCTTTTTATGACATGTTAACTATGAAAAAAAATGCCACAAAAAAATAAACAATATTATTCTTTGGGAGTTGATATCGGTTCGATTTCAACCAAAGCGGTGGTAATTGATCAAAATAAAAAAATATTAGCCCGGGCTTATCTTTGGACCCAAGGAGATCCGATTCAGGCCATGAAAAATGTCCTAAAAACTGTTCGGGAGCAATTGCAAGAGAGACCGGGAAGAATTACTTGGGTTGGAGCGACAGGATCCGCGAGAAATTTGATTGGCTCTATTCTACAGGCAGAGATTGTTAAAAATGAAATTACCGCGCACGCAATTGGAGCTTTGACTCTATACCCTAAAATTAGAACCGTTTTGGAAATTGGAGGACAAGACAGTAAAATAATTATAATCGATAAAGGCATTGTGGCGGACTACGCCATGAACACGCTTTGCGCTGCGGGTACCGGTTCTTTTCTTACCTCTCAATCAAAACGCCTGGAAATTAATATTAAAGATTTTGGCTCCCTGGCTCTCAAATCCAAAAATCCAGCTAAAATTGCCGGGCGATGTACGGTTTTTGCCGAATCCGACTTGGTGCATAAAGCTCAAATGGGTTACCCTAAGCATGATATTATTGCCGGATTATGCAACGCGGTGGTAGATAACTATTTAAACAACGTGGGTAAGGGTAAAAAAATTCTAGCGCCTATTATTTTCCAAGGCGGAGTTAGTAAAAACATCGGAGTTGTCAAGGCTTTTGAAAAGAGCCTGAACAGCCAAATAATTGTGGATAAAAATGGTCATCTAATGGGCGCTTTTGGGATAGCGGTTATCGCTCAAGAACAGGGTACAAAAAAATTGTTTGATTTTTCAATTCAGGATGTAGAATTTAGAACTCAAGGATTTGAATGTAAGGGTTGTCCAAACAATTGCGAAATAATCTGTGTTTTAAAAAATCATAAATTTCTTGATGGTTGGAATAATCGCTGTGAAGTTGGCATGGCTAAAGCAAAGGAACATTTTGATAAATAGCTTGAACAAGCTGATCTCAAAGAAAATAAGACAAAAATAACAATGCCAGAAAATCGGAATGAATGAAGCAAGAATAATTAGCATTTAAGATTTGAAGCCCTCTTTACTTATCTTGGCTTTTTATTATAATAATTGGAAAGAATAAGAGGCTTTTCAAAAAAACAAATGTCAAAGAATAACCAATAAATAATATACGGATTAATAATCCTTTTTTTTATGTTGGCGCTAAGCTTCTTATTACTATAAAAGCGTTAAGGTTTAAAACGCTATCTAAATCTATAAAGAAAGGGGGTGAAAAATAATGAATGAAAATACTTACGAAATGGATTCACAATCCGATTTCGATACCATGGTGGAATTTTCAAGTACGAGTGAAATACCTACCGAGAATTTAATTACTTGGGCGATTGGTTTTATGGTTCCCATGCTGATGATTACTGTAGTTATATATGTATTTTACAGCTTTTGTTTATACAAAATAGCTAAGAAGTTAAATCAGGACAAGCCCTGGATAGCTTGGATCCCGATAGCTCAATTTGTGGTCTTGCTTAAAGGCGCAAATCTTTCTCCCTGGATAGCTTTGGGTTTTTTGGCCCTAATAATTCCTATTGTTAATTTTATTGTGGGAATTGGAGCTATTATTCTTTTAGCTTACTGCTTTATGAAAGTGGGCGAAAAATTGGGTTACCCGACGTGGGTGGGGCTATTTGTGATCCTGCCCTTGGGCAACATAATTATTCCAGCGATTTTCGCTTTTAGCGGTAAAGGTAAAGCTCAGGCTTCGGCTCAACAGTCGAGTAAAAAGTAGCAGGAGCTTGGCTTAAAACGAATAGCTTTATAAAAAAACGTATTTCATTGGTTTTATAAAAATAAAACACAATCAAAAAACACTTGCTATGTAGTGAGTGTTTTTTTGATGTTAAGGCTAAATACCCTAAAATACAAAATAGATTAAGGTCGTTTTAAGGGAAAGTACTTATTTTAACATCGACATTTTAAAATAGGCGGAGAAAGGCTCTTTTTTAAAAAACCGCTATCGGTCAATTAAATTTGAGCTAATTACTAATACTAAAATTAGCTCTTGCGAGAAAAATGTATTATAATATTGACTATGAAGAAGAAAAAAATTTTAAAAACTATTAAGATCATGATCGCGGTTTTGTTGCTGATTGGCATGATTGTGTTTACTATTATTCCACTTTTTCGGTAAAATTAACAAGAAATGCGAGCAAATCAATACAGCAGCCAAGCCTAGTGATAAAACATAATTTGCTATAGTATTTAAAATAATTAATGTCATTATTTACCATTAGTTTATTTAAAGACGAAGAGCTGTTGGCAATTGAAAGACAGCATTTTTTAACATTGGCCGGATTGATTTTTCAACTTTTGGTTTTACTTGGAGTGGTTGCCAGCATTTATTATTTTTTACCGGCTCATATTGCTAGAACCATTATTTTGGTGTTGATTTTGATGTTTAGTTTTGCCTACCTTGTTTATAAATTTATTATTTGGTACGCAATCAGCTTGGTAATTACCGATCAAAAAATTATTGATGTAAACCAACACAATCTTTCCAAAAGGGTGGTTACCGAGGTGTTAATTTCTGATATCGCTAACATATCCGCTTTCAAACAAGGGTTTGTTCAAAACTTTTTTAATTTTGGCGCCTTGGTTATTGACGTTAAAGAGGGCGGGAAAATAGTGGCCTTCAATATTAGAGATCCGGAAATGCTAATGGCCAATCTGAATAAGTTAAAAAAAAGAACCAATGAGCAAAAACATGGAAAATGAAGAACCGGTATCTCTTAGTCCCCGGAAGGGAAACTTTTGGAATAAATTTTTTATGCTTATTTTACTTGCCTTTTTAGCAGTTTGGTCATACTGGATGGTAAAGGTAGTTTACCGTAAATACCAAATTAAAAAAATTGTTCAGGAGGAAAAAACCAAAGCTCAAGAATTTGAAAGAAACAACCAAAAATTACGCGGCGAGTTAGAATATTTTAAAACTCGTAATTTTATTGAAAAAGAAGCCAAAGAAAAATTAAATGTTCGTAAAAACGGAGAGAAGGTAGCGATTGTTAAGGTAAAGCCGGCAAAAGAAGCAGAGACCGAAGAACAGAAAGGAGCGGAGCAAACAAACCAGACCGATAAAAGTCAAAATCAAGAACCGGTAAAAATTCAAAAACCCAATCCAATTAAATGGTGGGATTATTTTTTCAGTTCAAGGTATAATAATTAATCAAGGCAAGAATATGACCAAAAAGAAAACTAAAACCGCTAAAAAAGCGAGTAAAAAAAAGAATTATGTTGAAAAAACCTGGGGTGGGATAAAAAAAATTAAATTTCCTGCCATTACCTTGATAAATCTTTTAATGCTGATAATTGGTGGTTTTATAATTTTAAACTTAATTGTGGCTTTTGGCATTTATTTCTGGGGTTGGAATAATGCTTTTACTCAAAACATAAGCGGCTTTTTTAGTTATCCGGTAGTGATTATTGATAGAAAAACAAATATTAACTACAAGGATTATCAAAATCAAATTGAAACCTTACGGCGCTATCATAATTTACAATCAGTAATCACAAATATACCCGAATATGATTTAAGCGGACAAACCGGAGTTGATTTTTTTCAAGTGACTAAAAAAAATATTCTTAAAACAATGATTGAAGATAAGATTATTGAAAAAATCAATCAAGAACGGTATAACTACCAACCTTCCAGGAAAGAAATTCAAGCTGAGGCCGAAAAAATCGCTAATTTAAACTCTGGCCAAATCAAAACAGAACAAAAGCTAGAACAAATTTATGATATGGACTTTGATCGATTTCAAAATCAAATAGTAAAAAAATATGTCCAGCGAGAGTTTTTAAAGCAAAGTTTAATTGATCAGGGCTTAATTGTTGAACAGGCGGGAGCCGCTGACCAATGCGAATTTAACTGTTGGTTAAACCAAGAGCTTAAAAAACACGAGATAATTGTATTGCCGGATCAATATATTTGGGATCAAAAAACGGGTCGGCTTTATTTTAAAAACACCAATCTAAATGAATATGAACAGACTGTTTATAATAAAAACTAAGTTTAAATTTGATAGCTATAAATGGAATTGGTTGAATATCAAAAAGCAGTTGGTCGTGGTTTTTTAATTGATTTGATTATTTACTCATACTTTGGCCAAGATAGCTCAGCTGGCTAGAGCAGCGCATTCGTAACGCGCAGGTCATGGGTTCGAACCCCATTCTTGGCTCCTTGAGTGAAGGCTTATTCTACTTTTGTAAAAATTGCTCGACTAACTCTTCAGCCTTGTCGGGACTTTTTATCCAGTAAATGCCTTTTTGTTTTTTAAACCAGGTAATTTGCTTTTTGGCATACTGGCCAGTGCCGGTAATTAATTTATCAACCATGGTTTGATAATCAAACTTATTGTCAAGAAAATAGCTTACATATCGATATTCCAAACCAAGCTCTTCAAGCCGCTTGAAACTTAAGCCATGATCATGGAGTTGTTTGACTTCGCTAATCAAACCCTGCTCCAGCCATTGATTAACTCTTGTTTTAATTCTGGCTCTAATTTGATCAATTGAATACTTGATGCCTATTTGCAAAGTTCGATATTGGGGATTTTTTCGTGTTTTAGTTTTAAAAAAATTTGCTCCGGCTGCTTTGCAGATTTCTATTGCTCGGATAACTCGATGTGGATTTTTTAAATCAATTTGGTCGGCGGCTTGATATTTTTCAAGAATTGCGGTTCTTTGTTCAGGCGTAGCTTTTTCCAATTTCTTACGGAGTTTTTGATCCGGCTTGACTTGAGGTAGTTGCAACCCCCGGACCACGGCCTTAACATATAAACCGGCGCCGCCACACATAATTGGAAGCTTATTGTTGCTTAAAATTGTACTGATAGCCTTATAGGCTTTTTTTTGATATTGCGCTAAGCTAAATTTTCGAGTGGGCTTAACAATATCAATTAAATGATAAGGGGTGTCGCCATAAAGAGCCAAGTCTTTGCCGGTGCCAATATCCAGGCCTTTATAAATTTGCCTTGAATCGGCCGAGACAATTTCTCCTTGAAATTTTTTAGCCAGTTTAACGGCAAGTTGAGTTTTACCGCAAGCGGTTGGACCAACAACTGCTATAATTTTAGGTTTTGCCTCTTTGACTTCAGCCATTTTACCAGTGTTCAATATTAATTCTGGCTATTTCAGCGTCTGTTTTCTCGCTTTCTCGGATAAGCAGTTCTTTGGTTTCATCCGCTTGTCTTCGTAAATTTTTGAATTTATCTTGAATTTCTTGGTAATAGTATTCTCTAATTTTTTCCAGATTTTTAACGGTGGAGCCGTCTTCCACAAATTCATTATAAACCTGAACCGCTTTTAAATACTCTAATTCGTTGGCTCCATTTATTTTCTTTTCTAACCCTTGAGATATTCGATGCAGAATCAGAGAATAAGACTCCATAAAAGTTATGGATTTATTATGATATGCTTGCAGCTCGGTCGGTGGCTGAAGCTTTTGCAATTCTTGAATAGATTGGTCAACCGCTTGCATAAATTCATCGGTTGGTCCTTTAAGTTCGTTGACGTTTTCGGTTGTTTTGTGTAAAATTTCAAATTTGTTTTTTTGCGCTTCCAAATTGACCGCGTGTTGCTCAGATTTGATTTCGTAAGTATATAATTGGTAATACTCGGTTAAAAGTTGCTGGGCTTGATTATAAAAATCTTTTAGTTTGCTATGCGATTCTAAATAATACCACTGGTTTTCTTGGTCTTTACTCTTAATTTCTTCGAGCTTGGTTAGGGTTTGCTCAATATCTTGTTTTTCTTTTTCCATTCTTTTGATGTATAAATCTTTGCTTTCTCCGTTAGTTTTTGGGGTTTTTTCAGTGGCCAGATCATTTACCAATTCAACAAAAACCGCGAAATCTCGAGATTTTAGATAAAGCTCCTTATCCAGAGCTTGAGCTTTTTGATTTTGCTGGTAGTAAAAAAAGCCAAACATTATTAAAATCCCCATAATAACAATAGCAAGTAGCCATCTAACAGAGGTTTTGATTAGTCCTCGTTTTTTTCTTTTTTTTCTAGCTTCTTGCTCGGCTTTTTGAAAAGCTTGTGGGCTGATATTTAAATCATCAGCATTGAAAAGCGCGTTTTTTGACGAACCTTCAGGCTGTTTTTGCCAAAAATTAAGCTTGTTCATGTTTAAATAATATAAATCTCTTATTGATTAATTTGATTAATGATTTTTTTTTAAATTGATAACTGATAATACAATAAAACTAAAAATAAATCAAGGGTTTTAATTATTTTACCTTTGAGATGAGATTTCCTTTCCGGCTTTGATCATTGCTAGCCATTTAATGGTCAGGATTACCAGAGAAAGAATTGCGATTATTGTTAAAATAGCGATGATGGATCGCCAATTAATATAGGTAGTATCGCGTTTTTGATTGATGTGGATATCTTGATAAACAATATCAAGCTGGCATTGATATTTTGTCCAAAATAAAGGCAAGCTTTTTACTGCAAAGTCAAAAACCCATTTTCGATTGGTTTTGGGTAAAATGCTGCCGGAGTGGTCGCCTGATAGAATATTAAAATCTCTGCTTTCAATTAACTGCTGGTTGTTTAAAAATAGACCGTTTTGTTTAAATTGAATTTTTCCTTGAGGTTTGACATGAACATTGCCTTTGTTTTCAAGATTTACCGAGCAGGTTAAGTTTTGATGCTCTGGGTCAAGCGATAACCGGAATTCTTTTAATTGAAAATCATAAATTAAATTTCCGGTTACAGTCATTAAAAAAATCGGGCCGCTTAAGCCTCTCATGCCTAAGGCTTGTTTGTTAACATCTTGTCCGGTTTTTGAAAATAAAATTCCAAAATAATAACCCCCCGCTTGAGCCTCTTCCGGAACAGTAATTTGATATTTAACTCGTTTGACTTGTTTTGGTTGTAACTGAATTACTTGATCTTGAACTTTAATCCAATTTAAAAACTCTTTTTCTTGATCGCTCAGCTCGTTGCCTGAAAATTTTGGCGAGCCAGCCTTGGCTTGACTGGCGCGAAAAGCTTTTAGGATTATATGGTAATAAATAACTTTCTCGCTTCTGTTAATGACTTTAATTGAATCTTGGTAGGATTGTCCCGGAGCCGCTTTGATATCAACTGAAACCGGGGTGAATCCGATAGCTTTGACCAAGGTAGCGGATCCAATCCAAATGAAAACCGCTAAAAACAATAGGCTCAGGCTTTTGTTGATCATCTAAAATATTTAATAAGTCGCGGTCGCAATTATAGTGTAATCTGTTGTGTAAACACCAGCCGGAGTTAAGGGTTGAATGTCAGCCATAAATTCAATAGTGACTTCATTGTTGTCAATTCCACCAACGCTGGTCGCTAAGATATCGGCCATATCTTGAGCTGTGTCCGGCACGTAAGCTGCTCCACCGCTAACATACATGGCATAGCCGGCGCCGTTATAGTCTCCGGTTGCCGCTCCATCGTTAATCGAAATCGGATTGACAGGAGTGTTGGATACATAGGCTCTCATGCCAAACTGTTCGGTTCCGGGGTTGGCTGGAGTTTCGTTGCCGTCGCCGTTGGAGATTGGATCAATTTCCTGACTGGCGCCATTGGTTAATAAGTTGGGCGCTGAATATTCAACCGAGACTCCGCTACCCGCATTAGTATCCACATTAAATATTACCGAACAAGTTTTAGTAGAAGCCACGTCAAGAACTCCTAAATCGCATAAATTTTGCAAAACATCAAAGTTAAAAATTGGCTCTACTCGACCCTGAATAAAAATAATATCTCGGTTGGTAAGGGCGACCGCGATATTGCCTTTATCGCCAAAGGTGCCGCCTATATTAATTAATTCACTATCACCTTGGTCGGCTCCAGCCGGGCCTTGAGCGTTAGCGTTAACGATTTGGGCCGCTCCGCCGGCATTGAGTCCAATTCTAATTTGAACACATCTACCCGTGATAATTTCTCCGGTTGACGTGTCTATGGGAGCGGAGAGGGTGATTCGTTGCCCTGAAAACGAAACCCCCCAAATTCCTGCCCCAGGAGCTCCGGATTGCAAAATTTTATCATTAAAAACAATGCTAGGATTATTACAATCACCTAAATCGCCTTGAGCCAAAGCAACATCAGCTGCGGTTAAGCTTGAAAGGTCCCAGCCTGTTGGAAAAGCGATAACAATATTATCCGCGGGAGAGTCTACTCCCGAGGGCGTTGAAAACCGGATATCATGATCGGCCCTGGAACCTCCGCCATCCAAGCCTTGAATGACAATATCTTGGCTATCAATAACCTCGGTAATGGTAACGTTGCCATTCGCGCCCGCTTGATCATTGGTTAACTGCACGCGGTTATCGTTAAGAGTGTGGATCTCAGCGGTGACATGAAATTCAGGATTAGCGCTATTGATGGCCGCTTCTATGGAAGCGGCAGCTTCTCCGTTGTTGGCTAGGCCATTGAGGGTTGCTTCTGCTTGCTGATCCGAACCGGAAACACAGGCTGCCGGCGCCGCGTCTGAACCGCTGACATCAAACCAAACACAAAGCGAATCAGTCGTGCCGGCTGGGCTGTCTCCATCATGAATAATTAAATAATCGGTATTGGCAAGGGCGGCCAAACCATCAGTTAGGTCCCACTGAGTTCCAACACTAATTGCTCCGGAGGCATGATTGCCATGTTGACTTGTCATTTTATCGCTGGCGTTGCCAATTTCAGCCGCTTGGCTGGTTTTTGGCAAAAACAAAGAAAAGCCTAGTATTACCGATAAAATCAAATAAATTGTAGTATTGGATAGCGTTTGCATTTTTTTTGTTTGTTGGCTTAATGATTGTTTGCATTATAACCGATAATTGTTTTTAGGAACAGGCCTATGGATTTGGACAATAATTATAAAATAAATTATAATATTATTAAATAAACAGATGGCCTTGGGGGCTGGTTGTAGTTGCTGATAATTTAACCACACAAATGAAAAAAATAAAAATATTATTTTTAACTCTTTTTTTGATTTTTACCATTTTCATGGCTTTTTTTGTTTATAATCAAACCAAAGCAAATCCACTTGATGAAACCGTTACTATAACCGCGGAGGTGTTAGCTAACGTTACCATTAACTTTACCGCTATTCCGGAAAAACGAGTGCCTTTAACCGGCAACAATTCAACTCAAGCCTATATTGAAGTCAGAAACGTAGGCAGCACTACTCCTATAGACACATTCGGTCCTATTGATACCGATAATAATGGAATTTATAGCTCAGCCTTGCCATTAACAGGTATAACCCCGGGCACTTATGATGTAGCAGTCAATGGTTATTCCCATTTAAAATTAAAGAAGACCGTGACTCTGGTAAGCGGACTAAACAACATTGACTTTACCGATGCCGGGACCAATCCCCTACTGGTTGGTGATGCTTATGGAACCGGCGATAATATGGTTAACTCTTTAGACATTTCCTATATTCAATCACAATGGGGTGTGATTGACTCAGGAGTTTCCGACAACAGAGCCGATGTTGATGAAAATCATCAAGTTAACTCTATGGACGTAACAAAAGCTAACGCTAATTATGGTAAAGTAGGCGATTAGTTATCAATAGTTTGATCTAAATATTTTAGATCGTTATTAAAAACAAAAGAATATTTTTTGATTAAATCTTGATTCTCTTTCTGAAAAACATACCGAATGCTTGTTTGGTATTGATTTTCTTTTATTTGAACTTCTCGATCTATTTTAACTGTTTTTGGTCCTAAGAAACCTTTTTGCACTATGTTATCACGCCAGTTATTCTTTTTGGCTAAATAATGATTTTCATCTATTGAATTTACTATAAAAGGATATATTTTTCGATATTGCCGCTGCTCCTCGGCTTTTTCAATTTTTCTAAAAAAAGCCAGCGCTTTTGAGTTTAGCGCTATTTGGATATTTTTTCTGTTTTCAATTGGAATTTCGATTTGTTCATAAAAATCTAATCCGGAAATCAATAAAATATCGTTAGGGTAGGTTTTTATCTCGAATTCTCCATTTTTATCTGTTTGAGAGGTTAAAAAATTAATTTTTTTGCTCTGAACTCTAACGTTTTCTAATGGTTTTTGATTTAGCAAATCAATAATTGAGCCTTTGATAATAATTTTTGCTTGGGTTTTATTTGTTTGTTTTTGATTTTGGTCTTTTTTAAAAGTGTAAAGATAGTAAAAGACACCTAAAAAGGTAATGATTAACAAAAAAAATATAAAAATTTTTTTTACCGGGTTATTTTTTATGAATAACATGTTTATTGATTTGCGACATTTTTATTTTTTTTTGAGTTTCTGGTTAAAAACTGAATAATGTTTAAAAGAACTAGAAAAATAATAACGATACAAAGCCAGCATATTTCTTTTTTTGTTTTGACTTCAAATTGACTAAGCCTTTTTTTATCTAATTGACTGCCATCTTCCCGGTTGTTTAAAATCAAAGAAACATCATGCATGCCTTGGGTGAATACGTTTTTTATAGCTATCTTCCAGTTGCCGGTTTGATCGGCCATACCGTTTAAAATCAAGGTAGAACCAATCCCCTGTTTTTTTGTTGCCAGAGATTCTATCATTAGTGTAAAAGAGCTGTCAGGCGATGCTGTGCCAGTAAAAATTACTTGATCTTCCGTTGAATTAACCTCGATATTTTCACCGCCAACTAACATCTCATTGATTTTTTCTAAAGTAAATGATGTTGGATCGGTTGTTTTTATAAAAATGGATTTTTCGGATGCGGACTCTGTAAGGTTTTGGCTTGGGCTGGTGTCTGATGATTCTAAGTCTTGGCAATTTCCATCTTTATAATCAGTTGATTCTTTTTCAATGTACTTAATGATCGTTTCGGTTTCTGGCTCGCATTCTTGATCGCAATCATCGCATTCTTCGCATTCTTCGCACTCTTCGCAAGTTGCAGCTCCGGTGCCGGCAGCTAGACCATATGAATAACGCGCCGAATTGTTGTTAAAATCATTAACGTCAATCACTACTTCAAAAGCATACTGACTGACTATTTCGTTTACGGGATCTATGGTAATTGTATAGGCAGAAGCATCCCCGGAGTAATCAAAAGTATTTGCTCCGTTAGAGGTGTAAACATTACCGTCTAAGAGCACGGATAAGCTATCAATATTGATGCCGCTGCCGCTGTCGGTGCATTCAAAGATTATATTACCATTGGAACTCATAGCGGCGGAGTTTTTTACCGGGGAGAAGTTAGAACAAATTGGTTGATCGGTATCAGTGGTGGTGAAAGAATAGGAAGTGTTTAAAACATTGGCGGGTGAACTCAAATCATCCGCAACGACCTGAATGCTTACTATGGTGTTTTGAGGAAAATCGCTTTCCGGATTAATTTCAATACTATAATCATATACATCTCCATAGTCGTTGGCGCTGTTAGCAATAGCGTTAAATTCGGAATCTCCGTTGATATAGGTTTGACTGCCCCAGCCTGGAGCGGAAACAACCACTTGAATACTAGACAAATCAACTCCTAAACCGGGATAACCACCAGGGTTAGCGATATCGCCAATATTGAAACTTATATTGCTGTTTGTAGCAACATTTGTTGCCCCGGACCCGGGATTAAGGTTATAAATATATGGCGAGTCGTTATCTGTTTCAGTGGTAAAAGAATAGCTCACGCTTAGATGATTTGCCGTGGGTTCCCCAAGGTCGTAGGTGTCCACATCAACCAGATAAAGAGCGCCGTAATTGAAATTACTTGAGGGGTTTATAGTAATGTCACAATAATCTACTCGATTAAAATTAGTAGTATGACAGGTATAACTAAAAGAATTCGGGCCACTGCTTGTATAATTAATCCCATCTAAGGTGATGGTTGTATTAGCGATATCTACGCCTGAAGCATCATCATTGATTCTTAAAGAAACATTGGAAGTTACAGCAACATCTGTCGCTCCGTCGGCTGGTGTTTGATCGGTTATGTAGGGCAGGTCCCCAATCGGATCAGGAACTAAATTTAAAGTATAGTCATTTGCCTGCTCAAGGATGTCAGCGCCTGTTCCAGCTTCGGATAGGTTGCAATCCAGGGTGTTGCCGAGAGTAAAATCAAAATCCAGATCATAACTACCAGATTGAGATAAAACTAAAAAGTAAAAATGAGCGTAAACTCCAGAGCCATTATAAACATTGCCAAAATTATTATAGGCTCCCAAGGTTATGCTTGAGGGATTAACATTATTAAAAATATGGTTATCAAAAAGTTCATCACCTGAGGCTTCCGAGGCTCCTTCGTAAATGGTGGTTGCCGGAGTCGCGCAGTCGCTTTCCACGATTTGAATGTCAGTATTCGAATAGTTGATTATCAAATCGGCTCCACCAGCATCGTGTCCATCTGTATCTAGTAATACATCGGCTCGCACGCAGCGTCCGGTATAAAATTCATTATTGGAGGCGCCCTGCCCTTCCGGCACATCAAAAGAAAAAGAGGTCAGAGCCGAGGCGGAAGCAGGTAATACAAAAAAAATTCCTATAATAATCAGGGTTGCTGAAGTAGCGATTGTTTTTATTTTTTCTATATTCACGATTTGTTTTTATTTTGTCTGCTTCTTTTGATTGTATTAATTGTTTATGTCAAGAATATTATATCATAAAGCATTATTTTTCCAAAAGGCGCAGTTTTTAAGGTTTAATCAGGGTTTTTACTTATTTAAATATTTATCGGATTTTATTTAATTAACTTGATTTTTAGAGATCGGTGGTAAATAAAACAATCATAGTAGAGTCTAGTGTTGGTACATTTCCTCAAAAAATGAAGTTAAATTACCCTGCCTTGTCGGGAAATAGTTGCTTTTAAATTTGTCACCAACATCGGCCAAAACTATAAGCCGGATTCTGTATTCAAAAATTGAATCGTGGCTATTTATCTAGGCTTTGCGTTGCCACAAAGCTCAAAGCGGCTCTTCCGGTCCCAGCCCAGCTAAACAGCTTGGTTAAAAAGCGTTACTGTTTAACCAGGCTTGGAACCGGACACGGCCTTGCATAAGGTAGGGTTTGCCACGCGTCACCGTTGCCGGCGGGCGAAAACCGTAGCTTTAAGGTAATAACCACTAAAACACCGGTTTACTTTTCACCTTTTTCCAGTCAGCTTAAGCCGACTGGATAGTATAGTCTCTGCGGCACTTTCCCGTCTTTTAAAGTTGCCCTCAAAAGAGGTGGGCGTTACCCACTACCCCTTAATTATGTCCGGACTTTCCTCTAGGCCGGCCGAAAATGCTTTTAAAACAAAATTTATTGATTTATAATAATAATTGTGTTCCAGTCATTAACTAAATTAACTTAAAACAATAAAGGGTTGTAGTCGTTGAAAAGCACATTTGGACAGCCTAGCAGCCACGCGTTTTGGCAGATGTTGGCGACACTATAAAAAATAGCTTGTTTTTTTGACGAATTTTTAAGATAATCTAGTTGAGATTTTGCTTATGCTTAAAAATCCTATTAATATTTTACAAGAATTTCTTTTTTTAGCAAGAATTTTCAGAGAAAACCCAATTGTTTAGCAAAATATTGTTTTACCGGAAAACCGAGATTAGAAATATTGATTTTTTACAACTTCCTAATTAAATTTATGAAAAAATCAGAAATTTTTTTTAACGTAATTTTGGTTCCTATCGATTATTTGCTAATCGTGGGCTCGATTATTTTAAGTTATTACATTCGATCTCATCCTTACTTTGGTCAAGTTTTTAGCCGCACTACCGTGGTTGAAGCCGGTTTTCAAAACTATTTTGTTGCTTCTTGGTGGATCGCGCTTTTTGTGGTTTTTATTTTCACTCTGGAGGGTTTATACTCCATGAAAGCTAATCGACCGAAACTGAGAGAAATAAGAAAAATTTTTATGGCTACTTCCACGGCTTTAATGGTTTTAATTATCACTCTCTTTTTTAATCGAGAATTATTGTCCTCTCGATTTATCATTTTATCGGCTTGGTTGTTGACAATTTTCGCGGCTTCTTTTATCCGAACCGTGATTAGGCTTTTTCAAAACCATTTAGCTCGCACTAAAGGCGTCGGGGTTCATCGCGTCCTATTGATAGGTCACAATCCAATCGGAGAAACAATTAAACAATTGTTTGAGAGAAGACCGGGTTTAGGATATTCAGTGATTGGTTATTATAACGAAAACATAAGTTGGGAAAAGCTGAAAAAAATTAAAGACAAAAAGGGCGTTGATGAGATTATCAATTGCGATCCTAATTTACATAAACAAAAGATCAATATGCTGGTGCGTTTCAGCGACATTTTTAAAATCGATTTTAAATACGTGCCTAATTTGTTTCAGGCTCATGCTACCAATATCAATATTCGAGAGTTGGCGGGATTTCCATTAATCGAGCTTAATCGAACCGCGCTTGATGGTTGGGGGCGCGTATTGAAAAAAGCTTTTGATATTATTTTCGCTAGTTTGTTTGTTTTAGTGTTTGCTCCGCTGTATATTATGATTGCTATTTTAATTAAACTTGATTCACCCGGTCCAATAATTTACAAAGATTATCGTTGTGGTTATCGCAAGCAAAAATTTGTTTTTTATAAATTTAGAACTATGCGCGCCGATCTTTGCGATGGCGAATTTGGCACAAAAGCCGGGAATCAAGTCCTGAAAAAACTTGAGCGGGATAAAAACAAAAACACTCGCCGCGGCAGCCCTTTGCATAAAATAAAAAACGATCCTCGCGTAACTCGTTTGGGTAAAACTTTACGCCGTTATTCGCTTGATGAGCTGCCTGAATTTTTTAATGTTTTAAAAGGCGACATGAGCGTGGTGGGTTATCGACCACACATGAGCTATGAGGTTGAGAAATACAGTTATGACCAGCAAAGAATGTTTTACATAAAGCCTGGTATTACCGGCTTGGCGCAGATTTCGGGACGAAGCGACCTGGATTTTGACGCGGAGGTGAGTTTAGACGTTTATTATATGGAAAACTGGTCGCTTTGGATGGATATCGCTATTATTTTAAAAACCCCTTTAGCGATTTTTAGGAAAAGAAAAGTTGAATAAATAAATATATATATGAGAATTGCCTTGGTTCATGATTATTTAATTCAATACGGAGGAGCGGAAAGGGTCTTGGAAAGTTTTTGCGAGTTATTTCCTAACGCGCCAATTTATACCCTGGTACACAATCAATCGGCTTTAAGTAAAGCTTTTCAAAAAAAAGAAATTATCACTTCTTTTTTACAAAAAATCCCCTTTTCTCGCAGCGAGCATCACTTCTTTCCGGTTCTCATGCCTATGGCTATTGAACAATTTGATTTATCCTACTACGACGTGGTGCTTTCCGATTCATCCAGTTACGCCAAGGGAGTGATAACCAAACCCAACGCTTTGCACATTTGCTACTGTCATACTCCGATGCGTTACGCCTGGGATGATTGCCATAAATACACTCGAGAATTTCATCTTTATCCCAAAATCATCAAAAAATTAGTACCGGTGGGAATGAATTACATTCGTCTTTGGGATCAAATGGCGGCAAAAAGAGTGGATCACTTTATCGCCAACTCAAGACTGGTGCAAAAAAGAATCAAAAAATACTACAAAACCGATTCCACGGTGATTCATCCGCCGGTTTTTTTGGAAAATTTTCAACCGCTAAAAAAACAACCCGATTCGGATCAAGGTTATTATTTAATGGTTGGTCGACTAGTACCATACAAAAAATTTGATCTTGGAATTCAAGCTTTTAACCGACTTAAGAAAAAACTAAAGATTGTCGGTAGCGGGCCGGAATTAAAAAAATTAAAAAAAATTGCAGGTCCAAACATCGAATTTCTGGGTCGCTTAAGCAGCTCCGGAGCGGATTTGACTCGAGTTTATCAAAAAGCCAAAGCTTTAATTTACCCTCAAGAGGAAGATTTTGGTTTGGTGCCGCTTGAAGCCATGGCTTGCGGGCGACCCGTTATCGCTTATGGCCAGGGAGGAGCAACCGAAACGGTTGTTTCGGGCAAAACCGGTATTTTTTTTCATGATCAGAGCCCGGCAGGCATTATAAAGGCTGTGCATGAATTCGAGAAAATAAATTTTAATCCTAAAATAATCGCGAACCACGCTCAATCATTTAGTCAAAAAAATTTTAAAAAACACATTTTAAACTTTATTCAAAAACACGCTCGCGATTTAAAATAAGCTGATTTTAATTTTAAGCCTTTATGCGTTCAAGGGTTTGTTTTAAAACTTGCTCTCGGCGTCTTTTTTCTTTTTGCGAAATCGGGTCTTGCAATTTATATGCGGCAGTGCCCGGTCTGGGCGAGTACTTGTTGATATAAGCTGAATGAAAACCGGCCCGCTTAAAAATATCGATTGTTTGAGAAAAATCGGCTCGAGTCTCACCCGGAAATCCCACAATGACATCGGTTGAGAGAATCACATCCGGCAGTTGCTTTTTGATTTCGGCCACTAAAGACAAATACTGTTTTTTAGTATAAGGACGATTCATGGCTTTTAGAATTTTGTCGCTACCGGCCTGAACCGGCAAGTGAATGGATCGAGAAACATTGGGATTGCTTTTAATTACCCGAATAAGGTTTTGAGAAAAATCTTTTGGGTGAGAAGTTAAGAAACTGAATTTGATTTTAGGATAAGTCCGGGCGAGCTTGGCTAAAAGCTCCGGAAAACCAAAACCAGTTTCGTTGTTTGGGTCGCGGTAGCTATTAACATTTTGGCCTAATAAAACCACGCTTTGGAGATCTTGCTGTTTGACGGCTTGAGCAATTTCCGCTGAAATTTGCGCTTTGCTTCTTGAAAACTCTCGACCGCGAGCATAAGGCACCACACAGTAACTGCAAAAGTTATTACAGCCAGTCATAATCGGGACTAAAATTTGCCGGTTATGCTGATATTTGGGTTGAATTGCTAGATACGAATCAGAATTGTTTGATTGGCCTGTTTGGCTCTCGGGACATTGTTTAGCCGGCTTTAGATAAAAAAACAATTGTTGAATGCCTAAAAACAAATCAGCCTTGGCTCCAATCTTTTTTTGAATGTCGGGACGATTAGCTAGACAACCGGTAATGATTATTTTGACTTTGGGTTTTTGACGGCGAATTTTGTGAGCTAGGCTCATGGCCCGATTCTCAGCAGTTTCTCTAACACCACAGGTATTAATAATAACGAGATCGGCTGATTCAAAATCCGACTTTAATTGATAATCGGATTGTATTAATTGATTGGTAATTCTTTCGGTGTCTGAAAAATTCATTTGACAACCAAAAGTTTTAAGAAAAACGTTTTTCATTATTGAAATTTTGCCAGCTTGGCTTTTATTTCCCGAATAAATTTAGCCAATTTTATCGCGCCCATATCACCCTGATCTCGCGTTCTAACCGCTACCTTTTCTTGATCGGCTTCTTTATCTCCAACAATTAGCATGTAAGGGATTTTTTGCTTTTGATTGGTTCTGATTTTTTTGCCCAGGGACTCGGCTGAAGAGTCAATTTTTACTCTGATGTCTTCTTGTTTTAGCTTTTTGGCCACTTTTTGGGCATAACTTAAATATTTATCCGAGACCGGAATGATCATGACTTGTAAAGCTGATAGCCAGATCGGAAACGCGCCGGCGTGGTGTTCGATAAAAAAAGCAAAAAATCTTTCAAAAGATCCGATCAAAGCCCGGTGAATCACAAAAGGCTGTTTTTTGGAGCCGGTTTCATCAATGTAATGAAGGTTAAACCTTTCAGGCAAATTAAAATCGATCTGGTTGGTACCGATTGAATCTTCTTTACCAAAAACATTGACGGCCTGAACATCAATTTTGGGTCCGTAAAAAGCGGCTTCTCCCGGTTCTTCATAAAAGTCTACTTTGTTTTTTTTAAGCACTTTTCTCATCACGTTTTGCGCCCATTCCCAGCGGTCTTTATCGCCCACGTACTTGGAGCTGTCTTCATCTCGAAGCGATAAACGGTACTTATATTCATGAAAACCAACATTTTTAAAAAAGATTTCAAATAATTCGATTACTTCCATAAATTCTTGTTCCAGCTGTTCCGGAGTACAAAATATATGGGCATCATTTTGGGTAAAGCCCCTAACTCTTTGTAAACCGTGCAGTTCTCCCGATTGTTCATAACGATAAACCGTGCCGAGTTCTCCCATTTTCACCGGTAAATCCTTGTAGCTTCTAGGCTTCATTTTGTAAACCATCATACCGGCCGGGCAGTTCATGGGCTTGAGATAAAAGGTTTGCCGGTCAATTTCCAACGGAGTGTACATAGAATCTTGATAAAACTCGAGGTGACCCGAGGTTTCAAATAGTTCTTTGCGATTAATCACGGGTGTTAAGATATGTTCATAGCCATAACTTTTTTCCAGTTTTAACATATAATCCTCTAAAACACGTCTGATTGTGTACCCGTTAGGCAGCCAAACCGGTAAGCCCTGGCCGATTTCCGGGAAGATCGCAAATAATTCCAGTTCTTTGCCAAGCTTGCGGTGATTGCGCTTTTTTGCTTGCTCCAACATTTCTAGATGTTTTTTTAAAGCCGCTTTGGTTGCAAAAACCACGCCATAAATTCGGGTAAGCATCTTGTTTTTTTCATCTCCTTGCCAATAAGCGCCGGCTAATTCGGTTAATTTGATAGCTTGAGCATTAATTTTACCGGTTGATTCCAGATGAGGGCCTCGACATAAATCTTGAAAATCGCCTAATTGGTAGACGGTTACTTTTTCGACCTTTTCGTGACGCTTAAGCTCTTTGATTAGTTCCACTTTGTAGGGCTGATTCAATTTTTTAAAAAGCTTTAACGCCGCTTGAACGGAGATTTGCTTTTTTTTAAACTTCAAATTCTGATTAATGATCTTTTTCATTCTTTTTTCTATTTTGGGCAAGTCCTTTTGAGCTATCGGCTTTACAAACTCAAAGTCATAATAAAAACCATGATCAATGGCAGGGCCAATGGCAACTTTGGTTTTAGGAAATAATTCCAATATTGCTTTGGCTAAAACATGAGCGGTAGAATGACGCAAAGTCTCCCGATTTGACTCTGATTTTTTAGTTTTGCCGGTTTTTTGATTCATTTTATAAGTTTAATCATTATTTGAACTTGTTAACAAGATAGCCGCTAAAGGTTTACGAAAATAAAAAAATCCAGTAATTTAAATAAACGCTAAGACCCGGATTGGGCGGTTCCACTTAGCTTTCCAAATTATTGGACTCTTTTTCGCCGGCTTATTCGGATCAGCGTTTCCGGAAGCTCAAACGGCTGGTGAGGCCATTTTCAATCGCTTCTATTTTGTTTGGGAACCTCTGAAAAATAAATCGACTACCGCAAATTCCATTTTAAAGTATATTGTAAGATTTTTTGCCAACATTAGCCAAAAATCATCAAAAAATGAAATTTTCGCAACCATGCATTATTTTCCAAAAGCTACTTTACTTTTATTGTATAATAACTAAAATTTGATTAAAAGCAAGAATATCATGGACTTAATCATAAAAATAAAAAATTCCGAGGTCGTTTTAGAGCTACTTAATAAGGGCAAGCTTGAAGCCCGATCGGTTTGGAAGGATAAACGTGATTTATCCACCCGGCTTTTAAAGGAAATTGCCGCTTTGCTAACCAAGCAAAAAGTAGATATTAAAGCCATAAAAAAATTTAAATTAAGGTCAGATATTGATCAAAACTATTCTAGTCAAAAAATCGCTCAAGCCGTGGTCGCTTCTTTGAATTACGCTCAAACCCACAATTATTAAATTTTAAAGTAGGTAGAAGCCGGTTAAAAAAGACAAAGCATACTTACCCCCGGGAAAAAACTTTACAAACAAGCAACCCGACTCAAATTTGAACACTTTTTGCTTTTTTGTAAAAATTGTTGTTGCGTCTTTGTCAACATCATTTTGAATTATCTTTTTTAGTAGATACTCTTTAGTTTATTAAAACAAATGATACGAACAAAACTTATAAACAAACTTAAAAAAATTATTACCTATAAAGAAAAAATAATTATTTTATTAATTTTTATATCGGCAATCTTAATCAGAATTCATTATATTAATCAGACACCTTATCAAATTAATACCCATGACGTTGGGGGTCATATTGAATATATTGAATATATTTCAAAATATTATAAATTACCACAAAAACAAGCATGTTGGGAGTGTTGGCATCCTCCACTATATTATATTATTTCTGCGATCACATATAAAATGTTCTTATTAATATATAATAATAAAGATATTGCTTTAAAGAGTTTGCAATGTCAATCTCTCTTATTTATGCTTGGGGTTCTTTTTTTCTCTTTAAAGATTGCAAAACAATACATAGTCTCAAAAAAATATTTAATTCTATTTTTGGCTTTAATTTCTTTTTGGCCATCTTTAATAATACATTCAGGTAGAATTGGTAATGATCTTTTATTATATTTTTTCGTTATTGTATCTTTACACTTAACCCTTTTATGGAATAAATTTTCAAAAAATCAATATTTATATTTAGCTTCATTGTTTGCCGGTTTAGCGCTAATAACAAAACTTAGCGGGTTAGTCAGTTTTGTTTTCATCGGAGTTATTTTTATTATGAAAAACAAAAAACATATTTTCGTTTTAAAAAATATTAAAGCGCTTTTTATTATATTCTTGATATTTTTATTATTTTATATCCCAAACTATATACGCCCGGATAATAAAAAATTTACAACATTAATTGAAAATATTCACGAATTAGAAAACGTTCACGAATTAAAATTTAAAAACGAACCGATAAATTATTTGGTTTTTGATTTCCGTAATTTTATAAAACATCCAATAGCTAATGGTTTGGATACTAATGAACAATCAAAACTTTTTTGGAATTTTTTAATAAAAACAAGCATAAGTATTGAGTGGTTTAATCCAGGAGATAAAATAAACCACACCATAATTTCAATAATTAACTTCTTGGCATTATTAATTTATATGATAACCTTATTGTATATATTCATATCTAAAAAAATTTGTATTAATAAAATTAAAAGTCTTTTAATTTTTATTTGTTTATTTTTATTCTCAATAATTATAATGAGAATTTTTAATCCTTATTCTTGCGTTGGTGATTTTAGATATATTCTATTTACTTTAATCCCATTATTTATTATTTTTGTTTATTTAAATCAAAAAGCAAATATCGCTAAATATATTTTTTTAAAATACATTCCATTAACAACAGCCTTTCTGTTAATAATATTATCTTTGACATTGTTTATAAGATATTGAATTGTTACCGCGCTTATAAAGTATAAAATAGTAAAAAATCCGGATAATATAAATAACAAACAATGCAATATTTTTAAAAACCCTTGTTTCGAATTGTTCATTTGGGTTGTTTTTTTTAAAAATTAAAACAAATAATGCTGAAAATGAAAATCGTGAAACAGAGAGAGACGAGATGATAAAAATTTTAAAAGAAAGCGGGAAAGAGGTTGTTTTAATTGTTTTTCATAAAAGTAAAGAAAAAATAAAGGCTTCAGACTCAACGCCTTTACATCTAGGATATAAATTTGCTATAAATAAAATAACAAAACATCAATAAAACAAAATGCGCCAAAATATTTCAGATCGTTTGATTAATTTTATTTATAAAAGAAAAAATTTCTTTATCGTAGCCTCAATTTTAGTGATTTTGGGTTCTTTGTTAATTGGACTGGCTCAAGTTTCTGAAACCGCGCGGCGGCAAACCCGATTAACGCAAAAATCTCAAGCCGAATCAACCGGTTTAGAAAACCAAGATCAAGCTCAAACCCTTGATTTTACACCGGATTGTGTCGCCATGAGACCAGAAGGCGATTGGATTTTGATGAGTCATGGCCAAGAATGCTCCAGTCAAAGTCCGGGAGAAATGTACTGTAATTCCCAAGGAGATCGACTGACGGTTACTTGTGTAAACGGCGCTCCGGTGGTCAATAAATATTTGGGCGAGCTTAATCCTGAAGCAAAATCTTGGTGCGAAGATTACGAGAATCGTAAAAACGGAGATCAACAGCTAATTCAACAAGATTATATCGAAGAAAACTTGGGCGATCATGAACAATATGTCTTTTGTTTGACCCAGGCGCGGGAAATCAAAGAACAGGCGGTTGAAGAACTTGCCGGGCTTAAAACAAACCAAACTGAAGATACCGGCAATCAGCCGAGTCCGGAATTGGGACAAAACCGGGAATCCGGTGATTCCGACACTCTCGAAACCGAGCCGGAAACAAACCAAGCTAATGATTCAGGCGAAACCGACAGTGTTTTTGATGATTCGGACGCAGACAGGCAGGATAAGGACAATCAGGTTGATTTAAATCAGCTCGATACTTCTGATTTTTTGGCCGATTATTCCGAATCTCCTTTTGATGGCTTGGATAATGGCGGCGATTTAGAAGAAACAGGCGATGGCGGCATCAATCGGAGCGACAGCAGTTCCGGTGGCGGGAGGATCGTGCTTGGAACAAAAGGCAAAGGCGACCAAACCTATGTAGGGGGTGGCTCAACCGGCTTGGCCGCCGGAGAACACGTAAATTCCCCCGATGGTCCGGCTGCTATATATCCTCAAAACTCCAACCAGTATAAGCTTTGGTATCCCGGTTATAACTCCGCAAACTGGAGGATTTACATGGCTGAAGCAAGCAATGCCGATAATTTAAGCAAAGTTGATAACAGCGTACCCGAGCGGAGTTTGGTCGGCACCAATGGCCGCGTACCCAATTCGCCGAAAGGATTCTTGGATTTTATCCACACAGCTAATCCCTGGGTTTTTACTCAAAGAGAAGTGCGACAGCAGCAAGGAGAGACAGAGGTTCAAAATGATTATATTATGTATTACAGCGGTTATACTCTGCAAGCGGGGGCAGCTTGGCGCATTTTTGGAGCCACCAGCATGGACACTTATACCTGGGACAAAAGTCGAGGGCGCTTGCAAATTGACGTAAGTGGCGAAAATCAAGCTTCTAAGCCCCATGTTCATGTTGACAGCCCGGCTATGGTGGCAGATATTGATTCGCAATGTATTTGCAACCAATATGTAGAGATTTGTTTTGAAACATTTCGAATGTATCATATGTGGTACAGTGGATTTGATGGGGCGACCTGGAGAATATACCACGCCAAGAGCGTTGATCCTTTGTGGTGGTCAGACAGCTCCAGCCATCAAATCGCGCTAGAACCCAACTCCAATAAAGACGCCAAGGACAGCGTGTATGTATCCGCTCCTTCGGTTATTTTAGAAAGAAAGTTTAATGAACAGTGCTGCATTGAACGTTGTCAACCGATTTATAAAATGTATCATATGTGGTATAGTGGGTATGATGGAGCAACGTGGCGTATTTTTTACACCCAATCTCCAACACCGAGTTCCTTTCCTCCGGGCGAGGTCGTACTGGATGTAGGCGAAAGAGGAGATGGGGATAATGTTCAGGTAGTAGGCCCAATGGTTGTAACTGAAGACCAAGACGGTTTAGCCGGCGAAGCCGGAGGGCCATATCGAATGTGGTACGCGGGTTTTGACGGAGCGGTGTGGACAATTTTTTCAGCCACTTCACAAAACGGGCGAAACTGGCAAAAAGTTGATAATAATAGTATTTTTTAAAATAAAGTAAGCGCTGATTTTAAAAATGGCTGTCCCAACAAACCAAAGAATTCTGAAATTGATATTGCGTAACCAATCGGTTCAAAAGAAACTTGAAGCAAAAGCGAAAAAACTATTCGACAAGGCCCAACAGTATAACGATACTATCTTTATAATCGCCTTGATGTTCGCAGTTATGTCAGAATTTACCGACCTTTTGCCTCCCCCCTTGGATGTGGGTATTTCCCCGATAATAAAATTTCTGTTTGTTGCTATACCGATATGGTGGCAAATGGGTTGGAGAAGGCATCTTTGGAAAAAATTTTTAAGGATAATTCTTCCCATAATAATAGATTTAATCGCGGCTTTTATTCCTTTTTTGGATGGCATTACTCCGATTACAACAATTATGGTTTTACTTGCCTGGCGCTCTTCAAAAAAACAATCTGAAAAAAACCTTGAACGGTCTCAAGAAATTGTGGAAAAGTCGCAAAAATTAACCGCCCAGATTCAACGCTTAAGAGCCAAATTAAAACAAGCCAATTAAAATGATTGAAAAAATCAAAAACAAAATAAGCAATAAAAATAATTGGAAATATTTAACTTTGCTGGGGTTAATAATTGCAGTTGTTTTTTTTCTGATGGCGCCAGAACCGACTCAAGCAGGTTGGATAGATCAGCTTTTAAAAGGGTTAACCAATGCGGGTTGGGAATTCTTTTCTTTTATTTTTATTAAGCTTCCGGTGGGCTTTATGATAGTTATAGCAACAATGCTTCAGTTTGTCGCTTGGATTTTCTTTCTTGTTGCTTCTAATATGATTGAAGACTTTTTCAATCCGGATTTTTATATGGAACTCGGCGGTTTTGCCAGCAATGAAACCATTATCAAGGCTCATAACATAGTGACTTTAATCGCGGATATGGGCTTTATCGTGGCTTTATTGTTTATTGGAGTGGGTACGATTTTTCGCGTGGAAAAATATAGTTACAAGAAGCTGTTGGTGCGATTGGTGATCTTGGCTTTTTTAACCAATTTTAGCCGGGTGTTTGCCGGTATAGTTTTGGATTTTACCCATGTTATCATGTTTGGTAACATTTTTGGAAACCCCATAGCAAAACTCAGAGAAACGATCTGGAATTTATTGGCTTTGAAATGGAAGGCAACGGCAGATATTATATTAAAAATTTTGAGCGCTGACGATTTAGTTGAAATTGTTGCGACAGCAATCGGCCCGGTTTTAACTGTGGCGTTTGTGTTTTTAGCCACCTTTGTAATTGGTTCTGTGGCCATGCTTTTAATTGTTAGAACCGTGGCTATTTGGGTTTTGATTGTTGTTTCTCCTTTGGCTTACGTGGGCATGATATTGCCCGACACCCAAGGCATGGCCAGTAAATGGTGGAGCGCTTTTTTGAAATATGCTTTTATGGGCCCTTTGATGCTTTTTTTCCTTTGGTTTAGCGCTGAGGTTCTTACCATCATTCCTTCGGAGGGAGGCGATAGCATCTCGAATATTGCCAGCCAAATTGATGGGGCAGAGCATACTTCTAAAGCCGAAAATCATATTAATTCTTATAATACCTGGATTTATTTAATATTCGCTATGGTGCTTTTGATTGGCTCGGTTTACATGGCCGGGGTTATGGGCGCAGCCGGCGCTGGCATGGCCATGAAGCTCTCAACAGCGGGAGCAGCGGCGTTGACCGGACTTGGAGTGGCCGGTCTGACAAAAGTAGCCGCGAGAAAACTTGGAGGCGTGATTGAGAATAAAGGCAAAAAAATGTCTGAAAGTGAAAAAAAGGTAAGAAATTTGGCGGGAAAAGGATTGCAAAAAGTTGGCGGAGGCCTAAAATTAGCTTCGGCTTTTTTAGATCCCGTTAATACTGGTAGGCTTGTGAAGGAAAAAATAAATCGCACCAAACATGCGATGAGAGAAGAAGATACGGAGGCTATTGAAAAGACCCTTACCGGAGCCAGTGCCTTTTTTGATAGAGGCGCCAAAAAAAGAGCCGAGGAAATAGAACAAAACCAAAGAAACCAAAAAAGAGACAATGCGAATAAGGAAATAAAAAACAACGAGGAAGAAATAAAGGAGATCGAAGGTGAAAACGAACAACTGGAAAAAGAAATAAAGGAGATCGAAGATGAAAAAGCAAGAAAAAAAGCTAATAATGACAGAGAAGCTCTTGAAAAACAAATTCAAGAGCTCGAAAGCCAAAAACAAGGAAACGAACTTAGAATTGCTGACAAAAAAAGCCAAAAACAAGGAAACGAACTTAGAATTACTGACAAAGAACATGCCAACCAAGTTTTAAAGGAAAAACTTAGTGAAGCTGGCGAGCTTAATGAAAACAAAGACAAAGAAGCAATTAAAAACGCCAGAAAAGCTGTTTGGAAAAATCATTTTAGAGAAGCTGTTAATTACGACCGACCAAGAGAAGTCGAGGTGGCCAACGAAACAGAAAAATACAAGCAAAGCGGGGTTCGCACCCCTGAACAATTGATTCAAGCTTATCAAGGCACAACCAACGAAAATCAGAAGGAAGCCTTAACGCGTATGGCTTGGAGCATGGGCGCGATCAAGCCATTTTTAAGCGCTCTCGGCCGCAAAGACGACGCCGATGGCATAAAGAAATTTTTGGAAACAGAATTTAGCGATAGTCGTCAGCAAAGAAGACTTGCCAGCGATTTAAGCGCTACGGCTATGGCCAATGACGATTTTTATCATGCCGGGTTAACTCGAATTGACCCTATAACAAAAGAGTTGCGTTTGGCTGAGCCGAAAGAACAACAAGAGTTTGTAATAAGTGAAATACAAAGCATGAACAACCGAGGTTTGGCCAGAAGCTTAAAACCCCAACATATAAATGATAGAGTGGTTTTTGAGCATCTTATTAAGAGAATGGATACTCAAGGCTTTCAAAACAGCGCTTTTAATATTTCTGACGCGGTGGCAAACGCCATGAAGCAAAAAGTCAGGGATTTGAAGAGTGATAACAATTTGGATAGGGATCAAGTGAAGAAAATAACCGAAACCATTAATCAAGTTTTAATAAGCCGGCAGAAATCCGGAAGCGGGCCATTTTGATGATTAGTTTTTCAATAAACAATTATTTGATATGAACAAACAAGATTTTAACCAATTAAAATTAAAGTTATATCGAGCCTGGTCGGGTCAAAACCTTGATGAGGCTCAGGAACTGGAGGAGTTTTTTTCAAATCCGGAAAATTTAAAAGACTTGGATCCAGACTGGATAGAAGAGGCTAAACTGAAAATCAGATGGGTTTTATTACCCACTTTGACCCAGAATGAGCAACTGGAAATGTTGCGCGATCATTTTTTGTTGCCTTTGGTGGATAAAAGCTCTGATTTGGAAAAGCTGTTGGAACGCTTACGCATGAGCATTCCAAGCGCTCCTTGGCTTAACTATTTACAATTAATATTGCGGGCTTTGTTGGAAAATGAACAAAAATTGGCTGATAATCAATTGATTTTTAAGAATGGCGCTCAAAAAAACGCTACCATTGGTAATTGGTTAAGACATTACACCGAAGCTTATGGCATGGAAAAACAAGATGATGAAATGGCGATTGTTCGTTTTTTAGCTAACAGCCCCAACGCTCAAGGAATAAGCGATGACTATAAGCAAGCCTTGAAAAAACTTTTTTTGGCATTTGAATACCTTAAGTTACCCTCCCTTAAGGAAGCGCTGCAGTTGGCTAAAAACTTATCCAGGATTGCTCAAGAAATTGACTCAGAAGAACAAGAGGAGGAAAGAGCCGAAATCCAACCTCAAGATATTAAACCGGCTTGGCAGCCAAAACCAGTGCCTCAGCCCCAGCCTCCGGCCAAACCGAAATTTAAAATGCCGGTTCAACAGGAGGTACAGGGTATAATACAAGATCAAGCGCCGACGCCTGCCCAAACCCAAACTCCAGCAGCTCAACCCCGGTACTCAAAGAATCAAAGCGTCCAGACCCAACAACAGCAACCCGGTCCGGAATCTGCTGTTGCTCAATCAAAACCAGTTGTTAAAAAAAGTCCGACTTTAGAACAAGCCAAAAAAGACTTGAACCAACCCGCTGTCGCGCAAGCTCCTCCAGCAAATGAAAAAGACCTGGTCAAGATGCCAATTAAGGACGCTTTAAAAACCATTCCCAAGGTGGCTGATCAACTTATCACCAAAAAACCACTTTACCGGTTAGGCCAACCCGGCACAGTCCCGCCAACCATTCAAAACTGGATTTTGGATTATCGTAATCGTTACGGGGTTTCTCACCATACCGAAGAAGATCAACGAGACTTTTTGCACAAATCATCCAATGTCCAAACTATTGACCAAGAGGATTTAAACAAATTAGCTCAAATTGTGCTTTCTTATGATGAAAACGCGCCTTTGACCATATCTCAAAGCCGGGGCGAAGTAATATTTGAAAAAGACATCCGGGAATAATTTTGAAAGTTCTTGTTTATCGGTTACAATATAAGAGCTTAAGTGTTTAAATTTAAGGTTATGATATTAGGATACAGGGTTTGCGACTAAGGACGTTTCCATTTTTGGCAGGGTTTTAAAGGAAAAACCTTGAATTTCGTAATTTAAACTAATGATAATCTATGCGTTTTAAAGTTCCCCAAAATGTCGATATCGAGGATACTATTGTCGGGCCACTAACATGGAAGCAGTTTCTTTGGATATTGGGCGGTTGCGGAATATTGTTTGTGGTTTATCAATTTGTAGAGATGGCTTTGTTTGTCGCTATCGCGGTGATTGTGCTTGGATTGTCGGCGATTCTTGCTTTTGTCAGACCTTATGGACAACCGATGATTGTTTTTTTAGCCAATTTAGGTCTCTATTTAACAAAAAACAGAACCTATGTTTGGAAACGAGGCAAGAGTCAATTTAAAAAACATCAGCCCAAGAAAGAAAAAAAAGAGATGGTGCTGGTAAAAAAACAATTTCCGGAGGATCAGGTAAGGCGGCTTTCCCGGGTGCTAGACACGAATGGAAAGCAAGGATTTCCAGCTAATCCGCTTACTTCCGTTAAACAAACCCGGCCGGTGCAAAGCAATCTGCCTAAAGATTTCAACCAACGCCAGTCGATTGATGCTCCTTTAATAAGAGGCGTTGTCGCGCAACCAACATCCAACAAAAAAAACCAAGTCGGCCAGAAACAATCACCCCAGCCAAACGCCCCAAACGCCGCTCAACCAGCCAATCCCAATAAAAAACCCGGGTCCGATCCCCAACAAATTGCCAATAAAAGCTATAATACCAATCAAAATATAGATTTTAGCGCTTTGGTTTAATTGCTAAAATAAACACAAACACAAATGCCGGAAAGTCTTCATTCTAAAAAACTTATTAAGCAGAAAAATAAAGCTGCAAGCACCCAGCAATTTTTAGATATTGAAGAAATCAAAGACGGGGTAGTGATCTTAAAAAACGGCAGTATGCGAATGGTTTTGATGGTTTCCTCGATTAATTTTGATCTTAAATCAAGCGAAGAGCAAGACGCGATTGTGGCTTATTATCAAAATTTTCTTAATTCGCTTGATTTTCCGGTTCAAATTTTCATCAGTTCTCGAAAAGTCAATTTAACAAATTATGTTAATAGTTTAAAAACCTTATCGCGTGAACAGCCTAACGAATTACTGCGATTGCAAATGCAAGACTATATTAAATACATCACCAATATTAGCACTATGAGCGATATTGTGAATAAGAACTTTTACATTGTGGTGCCTTTTTCTCCAAGCGAAAATCAAAAAAGCACGATTACTGAAAAAATTTACGCGATTATAAGCCCCAGACAAGCGGTTCAAAAGCAAGCCAAGAAAAATTTTGAAGTTTACAAAGAACAAATTTATCAACGAGCCCAGCATGTTCAATACGGTTTAAACGGTGCGGGCGTGCGCATGATTCCCCTTAACACCCAGGAATTAATCGAGTTGTATTATTCTCTTTATAATCCAGATCCGGTGGAAAGAACGGGCATGGCTCCGGTCGAATCATTAGCGGTTAATACCTCTTTATATGGATAAATAAAAAAGCATGTTGCCGATTTTCAAAAGTAAAAAGAAAAAAAAGCAAGACCCTAAACAGATGACAGCTGATCAACTTTACCAAAAAGGCCTGGCCACGGTCAAAGATTTAATCGCGCCGGCCTCTTTCACGGTTTCGCCCACTTTTTTAAGGGTTGGGGATCGATACGTTAAAACCCTTTTCGTGGTGACCTTTCCTCGTTACCTGCAAACGGGCTGGCTCACTCCAATTATAAATATGGATAAAATGATGGATATCACCATGTTTATTCATCCGATTGAAACTCATGTTATTATGAAAGCGCTTCGTAAAACCGCGACTCAAGTGCAATCAAGAATGTCTTTAGAGACTCAAGCCGGTAAGATCAGAGATCCTTTGTTAGAAACCTCAATCCAGGACATTGAAGCATTGCGGGATCGATTACAACAGGGCACGGAAAGATTTTTCCGTTTTGGGGTTTATTTGACTATTTACGGGGCAAGCCGTCAAGAAATTGACGAGCTGGAATCCAACATTGAAGCTTTGATGGAATCGCGGCTCATCTATTTAAAACCAGCGGCTTTTCGGATGGAGCAAGCTTTTGCCTCCAACTTGCCATTGGCCAATGATGAGATTGACGCGTCTACCAACTTAAACACATCGCCGCTTTCCACCTCTTTTCCGTTTGTCTCTTCTAATTTAAGCTCCAGCGAAGGCATTCTTTACGGAATAAACAGACACAACAACAGTTTAATTCTTTTTGATCGATTTAAAATGGAAAACGCCAACATGGTGGTTTTTGCTAAATCGGGTTCAGGGAAGTCTTATGCTTGCAAATTGGAAGTTCTGCGTTCCATGATGTTTGGCATCCAAGTAATTGTTATTGATCCGGAAAACGAATATAAGCACTTGTGCGATGCCGTGGGCGGTACTTTTGTAAAAATTTCACTGAACTCGGCAAACAATATCAACCCGTTCGACCTGCCTAAACTTGATCCGGGAGACGATCCGGAAGAGGTTTTAAGAGGCAATGTCGCAAATATTTTGGGTTTAATGAAAATCGTCTTGGGTAATATCACGCCTGAAGAAGATTCGATTTTAGACAAAGCAATTCACGAAGCTTACGCGGTTAAAGATATTTACCCGGATTCCGCCAATTTTGAAAACGCGATTAAGGATCCGCCCACTTTATCGATTTTGTATGATGTGTTGCGCAATATGAGCGGTGGAGAAGACCTGGCTATCCGTTTGGAAAAATACACTCAGGGCACTTTTGCCGGTTTTTTAAACAAAAAAACCAACGTGCGTTTAAATAATCAGTTAATAGTGTTTAATATTCGTGACATGGAAGAAATCTTGAGACCCGTGGCAATGTATTTAATTTTGCAATATATTTGGAATGAAATCAGAAGCGAACTAAAAAAAAGATTGCTGGTAGTAGATGAGGCTTGGATCATGATGGTGCATGAAGATGCGGGAAATTTTATGTTTCAGATTGCGAAAAGGTGTAGAAAATATTATACTGGACTTACTACGATTACTCAGGATGTTAGCGATTTTATAAATTCCCGCTACGGCAAACCGATTATTTCTAATTCATCTTTACAGTTACTCTTGAAGCAATCCCCTTCCTCGATTGATATTATTTCAGAAACTTTTTATTTAACCGATCAGGAAAAGTTTCTTTTGCTGGAAAGCAGCGTTGGGGAAGGAATTTTCTTCGCCGGCTTAAAACACGCGGCTATTAAGGTGGTGGCATCTTATACCGAAGACCAAATTATCACTTCTAACCCCGAGCAGCTGATTGAAATTGCCAAAGCCAAAGAAGAAATGCGCGAACAAAGAAACTATAAATAAGAAAACATGAAACGGAGCTTGAATTTATTAATTAGGGGTTGTTTGTCTTTTTTAACAATAATTCTATTTTTCTGTTTTCCTTTGACTCCCGAGCAAGCGAAAGCAAGCGGTTGGAAATTGGAAGTTCCTTTTGAATTTGGCTTGGGCGGCGCTACAGATAAAATCGATGATCCGGTTGAATACATTAATGCGATCTATAAATTCGTAGTTTATGTGGCCGGTGTTTTGGGTTTGGCCATGTTTATGATTGGCGGGTTTCAGTATTTAACAGCAGCGGGGAACACCTCAAAAACCGGGGAGGCAAAAACCACGATTTTTTCTGCTTTAATTGGCATTATAATTTTGGTGACCGGTTATTTGCTGTTGCGAATAATCAATAAAGAACTGGTTGAGTTAACTAAGCCTGAAACCAAAACATCCGTAACGGTTAATTTAGCTGTTAAGTATTTGTTAGATAATATTTTAATGATTTTTAGATAAAAAATCTTAACACGTTGGATAAAAACCGAATCGGCTTAATTTTTTGAGATTGATTTGGTCTAGTTATTAAAGCTTTACGCTATTTTTCTATTATTAATCACAAACTATGCAAAACATCCAGGACGTTTTTAATGAATTACAAGAGCTCAAGCAAGAAAAAAAGGAGATTAGGAGAGAGTATACCGACAGCCTTAAACAAGAGCAGGAATATCAGGAAATCGAAGAACAAATTAAAGATTTGCGAGACAAAAAAAAGCAATTTGAGGCCATGGTTCAGCAAAACATGGGTAAGCGCTATGAAAAACTAGAACAGCTTAATCAGGAAATTAAAGACATGGAACAAATGATCAGCGACTTGGCCATCAATAATTTAATGCAAGGTAAAAATATCGAAGTTAAAGATAAAAACAACACTCAATACGAGCCTCAATACAAAGTAACGCTAAAAAAGGCAAACTAAGACGGATTTCAGGCAGCATGACCGGGCCTGTTGTTGATGGCTTGGTTGACGAATTTTAAAAATTTCCGCCCTGATTTATTATTTTGAAATTTTGCGACTCTTTTTTTGCCTGCTTGGATTAGAAGTTTGGCGTAAGCTTTTTCTTTTTGCAGCACAATAATTGCTTGAGCCAGCTCTCTGCTAAAAAAAGGGTTAAAATAAAGCGCGCTTTTGCCAAGAATTTCGGGCAAGGAGCCTGCTTGGGAAGAAATAACCGGGGTGGAGCAAGCCATAGCCTCAAGCGGAGGATAACCAAAACCTTCGTAGATTGAAGGAAAAATAAATAATTTTGCTCCAGAATAGATAGCGGAACGGTCTTGTCGATGGATAGGGCCAGTAAACACTATGCTATTTCTAAATTTAGAAGCCCGGATAAGATCCAGGGTTTTTTTAAATAACCAGCCTTGTTTACCGGTGATTACCAATTTAGTATGGGTGTGTCCCTTTTTTCTCAAGTAAGCGTAAGCTGTAATTAAAGCGCCGAGGTTTTTTCGGGGTTCAAAGGTGCCTAAGACCAATAAATAACCGGGGTTAAGTTGATATTTGGCTAAAACGCGTTTTAGTTTGCCTGGTTTTTGAACCGGTTTGAGCTGCTGATCTACAATTGGATAAAGAATTCGAAATTTGCTTTTTAATACTTTTTGCCTGGTTTTGGTAAAAAAATTTAAAATGTCGCGTTGGCCGGTTTTGGAAACCGTAAAAATCAAATCGCTTTTTTCGATTAATTTTTTGGGAGCGACCAACCAATGCCAAATTTTGCGTTTTAAATCAAAAAATTCAGGAAAAATCTTAAAGGAAAAATCATGAATTGTAAGCAAGTGCTTGCAAGCGCGGCTCCACGCTGTAAAGTTAAGATTGGGAGTAAACAAAACCGGAACATCTAAAAGTCTATCGATTTTAGGATATTTAAACAGAAACAAAAGAAAGTTTAAAATTTTATTAGGCCAAAATAACCTTCTTACAAACACATTGGGGTATTTTTCCATTGCCGTGATAAAATCAGGTAACTCTTTGTTAAAGGCATTATAAAATAAGATATACGTGTTTGCTCGATCCTGTTTAAAGATTGACTCTAAAAGATTAATTGTATACTCCTCTACCCCGCTGTGCAGCTTGGCATCCAAAAGCCGAGCATCAATGCCGATTCTCATAAATATTACTATGGATTACAAAATAAAAAATTTATCATTATTTCTTTGGTAAGGCAAACGAAAAACTGGTCGGTATTAGCTGAACGATAAAAAACCAATGTCTTTAGTCCTGCCAATAAAACACAAGCATAGACCAGGTCGCGCCTAATAATAAACCGGTTAACGCAGCAATGGGAATAAAAATTACTATGGGGAGTTGGGCTTCTTCTATATAAGGTTCGCCGGCATCCAAGGAAAACCAAACTTTTTTGTTGGTTTTTCTTTTTTCTAGCTCTGAAGCGAGCTGTTCGGTTAATGATTTTGCTATGGCTTGAGCGTTTTTGGGGCTTTTTGCCTTAAAGCGGAATTCCAGATAGTCTGGGCCCAGCTTCCTGGCTTTTATTAATTTTGAAGGATCTTGATTATTTATATTAATCCCGGCTTTTTTGTAAACCGTCTGGATTAACCCGGGATTACCGGGCCATTGTTCTAAAGAATCGGTAAACGTATCAATAGCTTCTTGAGAATAATAGTTGTCAAATTGATAGTCCGAACTTTGATCGCTCCCTTTTTGCAACACCGTTACAGCGAACATGGCTTGATATTGCTTGGGTCGAATCAGATACCCAACAGTCGCGATTATTGTGATCAAACTCGCTATGATCAAGGTTTTTTTGCGATTTTTTTTAATTACCTTGATCAGAATTTTTAATTCCATGCTAAAAATAAATTATTAAGACTTAACCGCTGCCAAAAATACCGATAATAATACCAATTACGCTCATAACGGCCGAGACGATCCAAAAACGCATAACCACTTTGGCTTCGCTCCAGCCCTTGGCTCGAAAGTGATAATGAATAGGGGCGGCTAAGAAAACTTTTTTACCGCGCCACTTTTTAGAGGCCATTTGAATTAAAACCGAAGCAGATTCAACAACGTAAATAAAAGCAATGATAGGTAAAACCAAGGATGCGTTGGTAAGCATTGCTACCACTCCCAAGGTGGTTCCCAGGGAAAAAGCGCCGGTGTCGCCCATAAAAAAACGAGCCGGCGGAATATTAAACCACAAAAAAGCCAACAGACCGCCGCATAAAACCGAGCAAAAAGCGGCTAAATCAATTCTTTGGGTAAAAAAAGCTATTACGCTCATGGCGCCAAAGGCAAACAATAAAACCCCTCCGTTTAAACCATCCAGGCCATCAGTTTCGTTGGAAGAAAAAGCCGTGGCCACGATTACCAAAATAAAATACAAAATGTATAAAAAACCAACTTCCAGATCGCCAAAGCCAGGGATGTGAATGTCGGTATAGTCTAGCTTAAAATGAAACCATAGTCCACCGGCTAACGCGATGACAAAAAGCCAAGCCAAGCGGAATTTAAAACTAATGCCCCCGCCCTTGTTCCGGCCTAAGCCTCTGGTTGAATAGTAGTCATCGAATAAACCAATTATGCCGGTTGCTGTTAAAGCAAAAAAAGGCAGCCAGGTTTGAGAGCGAGAAAAAAAGGTGAGTTCGTTTAAAAAACTTTGAGGAAAAAGCTTGGCTAAGCCTAAGATTAACAAACCCAGAAAAAGAGCGGTTACCCACACTAACAATCCGCCCATAAGCGGCGTGCCTTCTTTGCCTTTGGTTAAGGATTTGGTAATCGGCGCCTTTTCGCCACTGATGGTTTGGGTTTTGGTTTTGGTTTTAAAATGCTTGTAGAGGAAATCGGCCAAGAAAGGAGTCCATAAAAGCGCGGTCAAAAAAGCGATTAAGCCCAGTAAAAGCACTTTGAAAATATCCACGTACAGGGGAACTGTAAAAATTTGAGCAAATTGCATGGTCAAAGAGATTAACCGATTACCATTCGTAGTTGTTAAAACTCCATTCAATCATCTCCTCCATTTCGTACCAACGCATGGTTTTGTCGCTGTTTAAGATGATGCCGATGGCTTTTCGTTGACCGGCTTGATCTTCCATGGCTTCCATTAAACAGTATCCGGCTTCGTATGTAAAGCCGGTTTTGCCGCCAACGACTCGATGAGCAAGCCGTAGGAATTCCTCGTCTTTGACAAATAAATTAGTGTTGCCAACCCGATGAGTAATGGCTCCGTCACAAGAATTTATTTGTACCGGACCTTTAATCAACATGGGTTGAGTAATTAAGGGATTTTTGATAGCCTCTCTGGCAATTAAAGCGATATCATAAGCGGTTGAATAGGCTCTTTGATCCTCTAAACCAGAAGGTTCGGTAAATAAAGTATCGTTAGCGCCCAACTCTTTAGCCCGTTGATTCATTAACTTGGCGAATTCCTCGGTGGAGCCGGTCACGTGTTCGGCCAGAGCGATGGCGGCGCCATTGTCCGAATTCATAAGCATGGCTTTGAATAATTGATCGGCGTCCACGTATTCATCCCATTTTAACCGCACCGCGGCGCCGCCGGCAAAGGCGGCTTTTTTACTAATGTTAACATCGGCTTTCCAGTCTTGAACATTTTCAGCAACCACAATAGCGGTCATGATTTTGGTTAAACTAGCAATAGGCATTTTCCGGGTTTCGTTTTTGCTAAACAAAATTTTGCCCGAATCTGCTTCCATAACGAGAGCCGCGTGGGTAAAAGGCAAAACCGGATCGGCTTGGGGATTTTCAACCAATTGAGGGGTTTTTTCAAATTTAGGCAATTCAAGGGTTTGTTCTTCTTGGACGATCTCTTGCAAAGAAGCTTGCTCCTGAATAGGCCCTCCGCCTAACTCCTGATTTTGCGCCGGTTTTTCCGGCTGATTGCCCAGAAATAAAAGAATTACCAAAATTAAAATAAGCATTGTTTTTTTGTTTAGTTATTTTAAAACCGGCTTTATTAGCCAAATGATTATTTTGCTTGGATGAATCATTGATCTATAACTTAATCTAGGATTTATTCACTTAGTAATCCATATTAATGCGGTAGGCTAAATTAGCCTTGATTGTCTTAAAATTATAACAAAAACCCGGATTTTAGTAAAGCCAAATAAGAGCAGCTCCGCTGATCTTAAAGTTTAAATTTTAGCGAGCAACTGTTTGCTGAAGCGCGATAAGCTTTTCAAATTGATAAGCCGCGCCCAATAAGTTTTCCTCATCCCACCAATTACTTACCATTTGTAGTCCGACCGGTAAAGCTTTTTGATCAACAATGGCTTGTTTGGGGTTGTTTTTTAGCCAACCAGCATTAATGGAAAGAGCCGGTAATCCGGCTAAGCTGGCGTAATTCACATAAACATCGGCTAAATACATGCTCAGCGGATCGTTTTTAGCGCCCATTTTAAAAGCGGCTGAGGCCATGGTTGGGGTTAAAATAAGGTCGTATTTGGCAAATATTTTACCGGCATTATGTTTAATTTTAGCTCTAACCTGCTGAGCTTTTTTGTAATAGGCATCATAATAACCGGCACTTAAGGCAAAATTGCCCAGCATGACCCGGCGTTTGGTTTCTTGGCCAAGGTATTGACTGCGACTTTGAGTGTAAACCTGTTCCAGATTTTTTGCTTGTTTCGCGGTCATGCCGTATTTAATACCATCGTAGCGAGCTAGGTTGGAGCTAATCTCGCTTGGAACTAAAATATAATAGGCAGCCACGGCCGGCTCGCCAAAGGTTTGAATATCGATTTCCTGGATTTGAGCGCCTTGTGATTTTAAAAGCTCTAAGCCTTGCATAAAAATAGTTTTTATCTCGGGATCAAGACCTTTTTGATAAACTTGTTTTGGATAGGCGAATTTATAATTTTTCAGCGGTTTGTTAAATTCTCGATCAAAACTTTTGCCGGCAAATCCGGCTGAGGTTGAGTCTTTGGGATCTTTGGCGCTCATGGCTTTAAGCATTAAAGCTGCGTCCGAACAGTTTTGAGCAATAGGAGAAACCACGTCGGTTGAAGAACTCATGGCTAGCAATCCGTATCTGGAGGTACGACCGTAATTTGGTTTAACGCCGACAAGATTCATGAAGCTGGCCGGAGCTCGGACCGAGCCGCCGGTATCGGTTCCCACGGCGCCCAGAGCGCCACCGTAAACCACGATCGCGCCCGATCCCGAAGAGCTACCGCCCGCGACTCGTTCCAGGTCATAAGGATTTTTGGTTGGCCCGTAAGCAGAGTTTTCCCCGCTAGCGCCGTGAGCAAACTCATCACAATTGGTTTTAGCAATAATGACAGCGCCTTGTTTTTTTAAATTTTTAACCACAGTGGCATCGTAAGTTGGGATAAAATTATCCAAAATTTTGGACGCGGCCGTGGTTCTTAAGCCCCGAGTGGCGATTACGTCTTTCACGGCAATAGGAATGCCTTCCAGCTCTCCAAGTTTCTGGTTGTTTTTCCTTTTTTGGTCGCTTTTTCGAGCCTGTTCAAGCGCCTGTTCTTTGTTTACGGTAATGATTGCATTAACTTTATACGGGGCTTTTTCGTATTTTTCAATCCGGGCCAAACATTTGCGAGTTAGCGCCACTGATGTCAATTCTTGTTTTTTAAGCTTTTGTAAAGCTTGGGTTATGGTTAGATTCATGTTTTAATATGTTTTTAAAATAACTGATAGTTTTTTGCAAACCGGTTTCAAGGTCTATTTGGGGTTGCCAGTTGAGCTTGTTTTTGGCTAGGCTAATATCGGGTTTTCTTCTAATCGGATCATCTTGAGGTAGGTCTTTATAAACCAACCGACTTTGGCTTTCCGGCGCCAATTCTAAAACCTTGCCGGCTAGCTGCTTTACGGTTATCTCTTGATCATTGCCTAGGTTAACCGGGCCGATAAAGTCTTGCTTGTTTTCCATTAAGCTTACAAGACCCTTGATAAGATCGTCAATATATTGAAAACTCCTGGTCTGGGAACCATCTCCGTAAATCTCTAAATCTTGATTCTGTAGCGCTTTGGTCACAAAATTGGAAACCACCCTGCCATCATTGAAGTCCATGTTCGGACCATACGTGTTAAAAATTCTAGCCACTCGAATATCAACTCGGTATTGACGATAATAATCAAAAAAAAGGGTTTCAGCGCAGCGCTTGCCTTCGTCGTAACAGGCTCGAGGTCCGATTGGATTTACCCGACCCAAGTAGCTTTCTTTTTGTGGGTGAATCTCCGGATCCCCATAGATTTCCGAGGTTGAGGCTTGTAGAATTCTGGCTCGGGTTCTTTTAGCCAGGCCTAACATGTTTATGGAGCCATGCACTGAAGTTTTGGTGGTTTGCACCGGGTCAAATTGATAATGCACGGGAGCGGCCGGACAAGCCAGGTTGTATATTTGGTCCACTTCTACATATAAAGGAAAGGTGATGTCGTGGCGCATAAGTTCAAATTTCTTATAATCCATCAGCTCTAACAAATTATCTTTGCTACCGGTAAAAAAATTATCCACACAAAGCACGTCGTGTCCTTGATCTACCAATGTTTTACACAAATGTGAGCCAATAAAACCGGCGCCGCCGGTCACTAAAATTTTCATTAATCTAGCGGTTAAAGAATTGTTTAATCCGCCCCTATCCTAGCAAAGCTTGGGTTTGGGGTCAATTGACGAATTAACAAGTTGTTAATAAGGAGAATCATTTTGAGTTTACCGGTTGGAGCTTGGGGATAAGACGTATAAGTTTATTGTTTTAAAATTGTTTTTTATGGTTAGGGTTGCGGCCGCGGAAACAGTTTGTGAAGACAACGACAAAACTCCTGTCCGGGGGGGGTTTGAGAAAAACCGCTTGGAATATTGTGGAAAATATTCCTAAATTCAACCCTTTTCGCACTAAAATCTTTTCTCCCGAAGAAGTTCGGGCTTTTTTGGACGGGACTAAAAAGACTTGGCGAATTTATCTTTCCGGCGGAGAGCCTTTTATTTACCCTAATTTTATTGAAACGGTCAAAGAATTGACTCAAAACCACCGGGTGGTTCTTTACACTAATTTAAGCACTCAAATTGACCGTTTAGTTAAGGAAATTGATCCTAAAAAGATTGATTTTGTTTACGCTTCCCTTCATTGGGGAGAAAGGCGATAGCGTATACTTTTAGTGTGTAAGGACTAGTCCGGGTGATGATGTTAAAATAAAATTGTAAATAA